>CAZIHC010000259.1:0-3536 GCA_964538605.1 uncultured Herbinix sp.
TTGATATTGTCTAAATTTTTCGAAAAACATTGCAAACACTGCATTATTGCTGCATAATATATAATGTTGACAAGAAACAGGCGTTGATATATAATACTTTGAATGTATTGTATAAGTCTATAAAAATATACAATATGCTATATGGAGGAAGGGTGTTTTATGGTAGAAAAGAAAAATATACTGACTTATGAAGGTCTGCGGCAGTTGGAAGAGGAACTTCACGATCTTAAGGTAAATAAGAGAAAGGAAGTTGCTCAAAAAATCAAAGAGGCAAGAGAGCAGGGGGATCTTTCTGAAAATGCCGAATATGATGCTGCCAAAGATGAACAAAGAGATATTGAGGCAAGAATAGAAGAGATTGATAAAATTCTTAGAAATGCCGAAGTTGTTTTGGAAGATGAAGTAGATGTTAATGTTATAAATATAGGTTGTAAAGTTCGTATATTGGATATGGAAATGAACGAGGAGTTAACATATAAGATTGTCGGTTCGATGGAAGCCAACAGCCTTAAAGGCAAGATATCCAACGAATCCCCTCTTGGCAGTGCTTTGCTCGGCAAAAAAGTCGGGGATGTCGTGGATGTGGAAACCCATGGAGAGGTTATTCAATATAAGATATTAGAAATTCAAAAGTCAAATTAATACCCGGTGGCGGCTAAATGCCGCACCGGATAATGATATGAGGTGAAAAACATGGCTGATGAAAGAGTACAAGCGGCAAATGAGCAGGATGTAAACGAATTGCTCAAGGTCAGAAGGGCAAAACTTGCCGAACTTCAGGAAAAAGGGAAAGACCCTTTTAAGATCATGAAATATGACGTTACAAATCATTCTGCAGATATTACCGGAGACTATGACAATTTTGAAGGAAAGACGGTTTCCTTAGCCGGCAGAATCATGACCAAGAGAATCATGGGTAAGGCGTCCTTTTGTAATATCAGGGACTTAAAAGGCGATATTCAGATTTATGTACGTAAAGATGAAATAGGTGAAGAACCTTATACCGAATTTAAAAAGTATGATATCGGTGATATCGTAGGTGTCCAGGGAGAGGTGTTTAAAACTCATACGGGCGAGATATCTATAAAGGCTAAAAGCATAGTTCTTCTTTCAAAAAGCCTGCAGATACTTCCCGAGAAATATCATGGACTTAAAGATACGGATCTCAGATATCGCCAAAGATATGTGGATTTGATTGTAAACCCCGAAGTAAAGGATACCTTTATTAAGAGATCCCTGATAATCAGAGAAATAAGAAATTATTTGGACAGCAGGAATTTCATAGAGGTAGAAACGCCGGTTCTTGTTCCTAATGCCGGCGGTGCAGCGGCAAGACCATTCACCACCCATCACAATGCGTTGGATCAAGACCTGTATCTGAGAATTTCATTGGAACTTTATTTAAAGAGACTTATTGTCGGCGGCTTAGAGCGTGTATATGAAATAGGCCGTGTATTCCGTAACGAAGGTTTATCCGTAAGACATAATCCGGAATTTACCCTGCTTGAATTATATCAGGCTTATACCGATTATTACGGAATGATGGACCTTGTTGAGGACCTTTTCCGCACCGTAGCCCAGAAAGTATGCGGAACCACCAAGATAACCTATGGCGGAGAAGTTATAGATTTGTCCAAGCCTTTTGAAAGGCTTACCATGGTTGAAGCCATCAGGAAATATGCAAATATTGACTTTGACCAGATAAAAGATGAAGCATCAGCCAAAGCCTTAGCAAAAGAACATAATATAGAATTTGAGGACAGGCATAAAAGAGGCGACATTATTAATCTGTTCTTTGAAAAATACGTTGAAGAACATCTGGTTCAGCCCACATTTATTATGGATCATCCTGTTGAGATTTCGCCTCTGGCCAGCAGAAAGCCGGACAACCCCGATTTCACCGAACGCTTTGAGCTGTTCATTACAAGACGGGAAATGGCCAATGCCTTCTCGGAGCTTAACGATCCTCTTGACCAAAGAAAGAGGTTTGAAGCTCAGGAAGCCCTTAGGGCAGCAGGTGATGAAGAAGCTAACGAAACCGATGAAGACTTCCTTACCGCTCTTGAATACGGTATGCCTCCTACAGGTGGCATAGGAATAGGTATCGACCGCTTTGTAATGCTGCTTACAGATTCTGCGGCTATCAGAGACGTACTTTTGTTCCCGACCTTGAAGAAGCTGGATTAAGGTATATAAATAGAATTTGAACTATCTAGTATAAGTTGGGACAGGAAATTCATAAATTATAAAATTTATTTAAAGCACTTACGTTTATTATTAAATGTAAGTGCTTTTTTGTGTTTTAGAGCTAATATAGATGTTAAGTTAAAAAATGAAGCAGGATATTGATTGGGAAGATTAGCAGCTCTTATTGCAAAAGGTTATGAACAGTATGGTTGGTCTGACTGGATTTATGTTTGAGCACTAAAAACCAATATTAATGCAAAACATTTACACAGGGTTTAATTAATAAAATCAGTTACATACTTCCTGGTTAACCAAATTTTAGTTCATTCTATATTTAAATATAAATAAGGGAACCAACCTCCTGTGAATTTATTGTGATTAAGCAATATATTTACAGGGTAGACGGTTCCCTTATATTGCATATTATATTATAATTCCAATAAAGAATTGAATAAAATAACTGATTTTTAGTATGAATTTTGTAGAATTTAGAATACTTTTAATTACTTACTCAAAAAGATATAAAGGTTAACGATGTGTGAAAGGAGCAACATGAATGAAAAAATTAATAATTACTATATTAAAACCAATAATTTATTATTTTTTACTTGGTGTGGTTGCTACAATATGCCTTACTATAGTTGACCTGATTATTAATATTATTATAGGATTAAATACAGGAAATTTTAATTTTGAAAAAAGAATTTTAAGCAACATTCCTTATTTAGGTGATTTAATAGTAAATATCGTAATAGCAATAGTTTATGCTAAATGGTACAGTAAATTAAAGAAAAATAAAACTGCTGTAAATAAAAAATGCATGACTATTAAGGATATATGCCTTTTAATTGCCTTGAGTATAAGTGTTATTTTTATAGTAGATGGGTTAATCGATATTTTGTTTCTTATTATAAAAACATATTACCCCAAAATTATTAATAACTATCAAAACAGAATTAACTTTATATATGGAGGTAGCTTTGTTTTATTAGCATTAAAACTTGCAATTATTAGCCCAATTTCAGAGGAACTAGTATTTAGAGGTGTAGTATTAGCAAAAACAAGTTGCCTATTGCCGTTTTATGTAGCAAACATAATTCAGTCCTTATTATTTGCGTTATTACATCTCAATTTAATTCAAGTAATATATGCATTTCCTATAGGAATTTTATTAGGATACATAACAATGATGTATAAATCAATAATTCCGTCTATTATAATCCATATATTATTCAACACTTATTTCCTGGCATTACTGGCAGGCAATGCTTATTTTAAATATCCAAAGATTAATCTGCTTTGGTTAAATTTGATTATTACAATTGTTGGTACAATTCTGTTAATAATCT
>CAZIHC010000260.1:0-3519 GCA_964538605.1 uncultured Herbinix sp.
CTTTATTATCATCTAATATTATGATTATAAGAAACCGTATACAAGAGATTATAAACAGTGCTACAACAAGTAATATAAAGCTTTTTAATACGTTTACATAATAAAAAGCCTGGATTTACCAAGCTTTTTATTTTATATACGAACTTATAATAGTTAGCTTCATTTTACTTAGATTCTCTTACTCCCAAACGGTTTAACGCACTAAATATTGCCCGTATTGAAGCTCTGGTAATATTGGAGCTTACACCGACACCATAAGTAGCCTTGCCGGTATTCAAATCCAGCATATGTATATAAGCTGCTGCATGAGCTCCCGAACCTCCGCTTAAAGCATGCTCGCTGTAATCTAATATCTTAACATTGATGTTAAGTTCTTTCTGAAGACCGTTTTGAACCGCATCGATCGGCCCGTTGCCGGTAGCTTCAAATGTTTTTTCCACACCGTGATCGGTATAGTGAATAACAGCATGGGTGCATCCTTCTTCATCCGTAATATCATCAAATTTGCATCTTCTAAAATGCAGAGGTTCCTTCTTATCGATATAATTCTTCTTAAATTCTTCCATAATCTGTTCGGGAGCAACTTCGCCCTGTTTTTCGGATATAGCCTGAATTATATCCGCAAACTCTTTATGCATGCCTTTAGGAAGCTTAAATCCGAAATAGGTTTCCATTATGAAGGCTACGCCGCCCTTGCCGGACTGACTGTTGATACGGACAATCGGTTCGTATTTGCGCCCGATATCGGAAGGATCTATAGGCAGATAAGGAACTTCCCAGTACGGGTTGTTTCTTTCTTTCAAAGCATGCATACCCTTGTTAATAGCATCCTGATGAGAACCTGAAAATGCCGTAAATACCAGTTTACCGGCGTAAGGATGCCTTTCATGGACTTTCATCTTAGTTACTCTTTCATAAATTTCTATTATTTCATTAATATCTGATAACTCCAGTTTGGGATCAATCCCTTGGGAGAACATATTATATGCAATGGTAAGTATGTCGACATTGCCTGTTCTTTCTCCGTTGCCGAACAAGGTGCCTTCCACCCTTTCGGCTCCCGCAAGAAGTGCCAGTTCGGCAGCGGCAATGCCCGTACCCCGGTCATTATGCGGATGTATGCTTAGTATTACACTGTCCCTGTTTTTAAGATGTTTGTTCGTCCATTCAATCTGATCCGCATAAACATTAGGCGTATTCATTTCAACAGTCGCAGGAAGATTTATAATCATTTTCTTTTCCGGAGTCGGTCCCCAGGTATCGATTACTGCGTTACACACTTCCAAGGCATAGTCAAGCTCCGTTCCGGTAAAGCTTTCCGGGGAATATTCCAGTATTATCTCTCCGTCAAAATCCTTGGCATATTCTTTAACAAGCTTTGTTCCGTTAATAGCTATCTGTTTTATCTCCTCTTTTGACATTTTAAATACAACGTCCCTCTGCAATACGGATGTGGAATTATATATATGAACTATTGCCCTTGGAACACCTTCCAGAGCTTCAAAAGTTCTTTTAATCAAATGCTCTCTGCATTGGACAAGTACCTGAACGGTTACGTCATCGGGTATGAGCCTGCGCTCAACCAGATGCCTTAAAAAATCAAATTCGATCTGAGATGCCGACGGAAAACCGACTTCTATTTCTTTGAATCCAAGCTTAACAAGCAACTTAAAAAATTCAACTTTTTCCTCAACTACCATCGGTTCAATTAAAGCTTGATTTCCGTCTCTTAAATCCACGCTGCACCATATAGGTGCCTTGTTAATTTCATTATTTGGCCATTGTCTTTCAGGATAGTAAACAATCGGATTCTTTTTATATCTTTTATAATTCATCATAGCAACTCCTCCTAATTAATATAATTTTTACTATGCAAAATCACTTTTTAAGACAGGAATATTTTTCATTGTAAAAAATCAAAAAACACAACCCGTCATTTAAATGCATTTAAAAATTATATTAATTACGGAGTCGATAAACCACACTGTATATTTTAACAATAAACAATGTGCTGTTGTCTACTCGAGTCCCATATGACCAAATCCTTTCTATTTCGTATTCTTTTACTTTAATAATGCTATCATATGATGTTCCGCCCCAAAGTATTCTATGTATAAATATTAAAGGCCACTGTATATAGTGACCTCAATTATATCACCTAATAATTTACTTGGCAACTATTTTTTACCTCAGCAATTTAATTTAATCTGGCCATATTACAATAACGTATTTCTTCTTCTATTCCTCTTCTTTAACAATATACACAGGCCTGTTCTTTGTCTCCAGATATGTCTTTGCCAGGTATTGTCCCAGTATACCTATGCACAGCATCTGAACTCCGCTAAGCATGCAAATTATGCAAACCAATGACGGCCATCCGGAAGTCGGATCCCCCCATATTACTGTCTTAATTATAATAACTATAATCATCAAAAATGCAAGAAAGCAAAATATAATCCCGAAAACAGACGCAAAAGCCAAAGGAACGGTAGAAAAGGCTGTAATTCCTTCTATAGAATATAAGAATAATTTCCAAAAGGACCATTTGGTTTTTCCTGCTGCCCTCTGGATGTTACTATACTCAAGCCATTTTGTATTAAAGCCTACCCAGCTGAATATTCCCTTGGAAAATCGGTTATATTCGGTCATTGATAAAATGGCATCAACAACCTTCCTTGTCATAAATCTGTAATCTCTTGCCCCGTCCATTATTTCTATTTTTGATATTTTATTAAAAAGGCGGTAAAAGCATCTGGCAAAAAAGGACCGGACAGGGGGCTCTCCTTCTCTAGTACTGCGTTTGGTTGCCACACAATCAAATCCTTCATATTTTACTGCTTTATACATTTCAGCTATCAAAGAAGGCGGATCCTGGAGGTCTGCATCCATAATGACTACATAATCTCCCGAAGTTTTCTTAAGGCCGGCATATATGGCCGCCTCTTTTCCAAAATTTCTTGAAAATGATATATAGTGAACTTTTTCGTCTTTTTTACGAAGCTTTTTTATCACTTCTAAAGTGCCGTCAGAAGAACCGTCATTGACAAATACAAATTCGAACTGTAACTGATTTAATGTTCCGGCCACTTTTGCTATTTCATCATAAAAAAGAGGCAAAACTTCTTCTTCATTAAAACATGGTACTACGACAGACAATACCTCCATTTAAAATCCTCCTTTTGCCGTTTTTACGCCGGCAATTTTACTCTTCTTCTGTTAACAAATAAAATGAAAGCAAATATAACTGTTGATGCAAACGATATTATAGCTCCTTCCAATAAAAACGGTGTTCTGTATTTTAAAGAAATATGATTTTCCCCTTCACCCAATATAAGAGCCATGTGCATCGTATTGGCCCGAAGGATATCAGCCCTTTTACCGTTAATATATGCTCTCCAGCCTCTGCTGTATGGAATGCTGAAAACCATAATTTTTTCTCTGTCTAAATTTACATTTCCCTCAATAATGTTATTTCCCATTTTCATATTGCTTAATGTAACTTTACCCAACTCCTTAATC
>CAZIHC010000261.1:0-3511 GCA_964538605.1 uncultured Herbinix sp.
TCACAGTCAATTATAGGTGTGCAGATGGCGGGAGCATATATAGGAACAACATTTATGCCTATGGTATTTGGTTTTATTGCAGATAATATTAGTATCGGATTATATCCGGTGTATTTGCTCTTATTTACACTTCTTATGATACTTATGACAGAAATGCTGAATTTCAAACTAAAAAATGAAAAAGATAAATAACACTTTTATACATAGGAAGGAGGAGTATTATGGAAACTTCAACTGTAATTTTTGCATTTGCTATGACTCTTATAGCCGGCCTTTCGACCGGAATTGGAAGCGCCTTATCCTTGCTTACCAAGAGGACAAACACTACATTTTTGTCCGTATCCTTGGGATTTTCGGCCGGTGTAATGATTTATGTGTCATTTGTCGAAATATTCATGCAGGCAAGAGAGTCATTGATTTCAGAATTGGGAGAAAACATCGGTTCCTGGGTTACTGTCGGAGGGTTTTTCTTCGGTATGCTGCTTATAGGTCTAATCGATAAGTTTGTTCCTTCAGCAGAAAACCCTCATGAAATACATACTGTTGAGGAAATGGACGGAACAAGCGAACATCATAAAAAAAATCTTATGAGAATGGGTATTTTAACTGCACTGGCATTGGGTATTCATAACTTTCCTGAAGGCCTTGCTACATTTACTTCCGCTTTAAAAGATCCCAGTTTAGGTGTACCAATTACGGTAGCTATAGCTTTACACAATATACCGGAAGGAATAGCCGTTGCCGTTCCGATATTTTATGCCACCGGAGACAGAAAAAAGGCCTTCAGACTGTCCTTCCTTTCGGGACTTTCTGAGCCGGTCGGTGCCTTGATAGGATATTTATTCCTGTTCCGTTTCTTCAATGACATTATGTTCGGATTGATTTTTGCTTCTGTAGCGGGAATTATGGTCTATATAAGCCTTGATGAACTGCTTCCTTCTGCAAGAGAATTCGGAGAACACCATCAGTCAATGCTCGGGCTTGTAGCGGGAATGGCATTAATGGCATTAAGTCTTTTGTTGCTGTAAAACATATGAAAAGTAAATAGTTATAATGAAAGATAGTACTCGTACGGTATAGATTGAACAGACCACCAATTATTAGAATTTAGAAATAACTTTTAGGGGCCTGTTCAATTTCCGCGAGTACTATTTTTATGAAATTATTCCACAGATTTTAGAGCGCTAACCCATATCTATACCTTTAATATTTCTTGATAAGTATAGGCTGATGATTATTGTAAGGGCAAATGTTTCGAATACGCTTATTAAAAGGGATAAGGAACTCTTTTGCTTTGCTGCTTTTTATACATTATTAACACTCCTGTAAGATTTCGGCATAGGTGAAATAATGTTATCATCTGATATTTTTAAAAAGAATAGTCAAAAATGTACTGTCTGTCAGTTTTTAATATTCTAATTGATTTTTAATCTTTCATTAGCAGTTGATTAATGCATAAAGATGAAATATAAAGGATAATAGTGGATAATAAAATAAATTTTGCTATTCCGTTTGCAGGAGGTAATATGAGAAAAAATATTAAGATTTTGATGATTTATATAACATTGATTTTATCGATGTTTGTGTCTGTAAATTTAACTCCTGAAATAGCTTATGCCAATGAGGATTTATTTGTCCGGGACTGGACAATTAATGCTGTCCTGAAAGAAAACGGGGATCTTGAGATAACCGAGGATATTACCTATGAATTTAATGAAAAATTTAACGGAATATATCGGTATATAGACCTTGATGAAACTTACAATGTAACCGATATCAACGTTAATGAAATTGAAAGCGGAAATCTAAAAAAATATACTTTAAATGAAAAGGCAAAAAACGGAGATAAGGGAGTATATACGATTGAGAAGAAAAAGGAAAAGACAGAAATTAAAATTTTTTCTCCTTCCAATAACGAAGTAAAAACATTCAGATTAACCTATGTGGTAAATAATGTTGAAACAAAATATAACGATACCGGTGAACTATTCTATAAGTTCCTTGGTAAAGACAATGATATATACATCGGAAGTTTTACTGTTTATATTGATTTGCCTTATAATGACGGCAGTGAAAGGGTGAAAATATTTGCCCACGGACCGTCTGACGGAAGAATTGATAAGATTACCGGCATTGATAATACTTTGCGTTATCAACTTCAGACTACAAATGTAAAACCTAATTCTTTTATTGAGGCAAGACTTTTATTCCCTCCCGAATATATAGGAAAATCCACAAATATCGTAAACAAAGACCGTTATCATGAAATAATAGCTGAAGAAACGGCTTTGCAGAAAATAACAGAACAGCAAAGAATAAAAAAAGAATTTAAAAAAGAAATGTTAGGCCATGTTTCATTAATTATAAGCAGTATCAGTTTTCTGGTGTTCTTTATTGTTATGTATTTTTGCAGGAGAAAAGTTGACCGTGATATTATAAACCGAGTATATAAAGATATTCCGGAAGATTGCACACCGGCCTTAGCCTCTTATATAACCGGTTCATCAATTAACTCAAATATATTCTTTGCAACAATCCTTGATCTGTTCAGAAAAGGATATTTAAAAATAAAACGTAATTTTGACAATGTGGAAACATCAAAAATAATTAATTATATCATATATAAAACAAAGGATGCAGATGATTTTTTGCTTGCTCACGAAAGATACTTTATGAATTGGCTGTTTAACGATTTGGGAAACCGAAATTCCGTAAGTTTAAATGACATAGAAAATTACAGCAGGTATAGTTCTCAAAAATTCAATAAAGCTATGATAACCTGGAAGAATAAGATAAAAGAAGAAGCGGATAGAAGAGGATATTTTGATCACAACAAAAGTATTCATGGTTCTGTTTTATTGGTACTTTCAATTACGTGTATAATTTTGGGGATTATTACAGTTATAAATAATAGCTTAATGGGATTGTTTGATTTTGCTGCAGGTATTGTTTTGCTGATTTATAGCCTTTGCCTTTTTTACAGATTATCTGATAAAGGATATATTCTATGTAAAAAATGGAAAAGTTTTGCCAAATATATGAGGCAGCTTAAACCTGACTTATCGGCTGATGATATAACAGATTCATTGGATAAATCTTTGATTTATGCACTTGGTTTTGGAATATTAAAGAAGGAGCTTATATCATTCGGTCCGGATTTTATCACAGAAGACGGATGGCTGTTTTGGTATGTTCTTTTTGCAGATACGTCAAGCAATACATTCAGTGAGAGCATAAATAATTCTTTCTCAGACAGCAGTTCTTATGTCGGAAGCTTTTCTGACGGAGGCGGAGGAGGAATCGGCGGAGGAGGAACCGGTGGATTTTAGAATTGATAAAAAATAAAAAAACTTATAAATAATTATAGAATTTATAGGTATAATTATAGGATATTTTTATGAAAGTTGACCAAGGAATCGTTTCATGATAGAATTTTTGGATGTTGGAGGGTATATTTTCAAAATGTAGGAGGAAAATGTGATGGTGAAATTAAAGAAACTGTTACTTCTTT
>CAZIHC010000262.1:0-3509 GCA_964538605.1 uncultured Herbinix sp.
CCCAAAGAAATCCGAGTAATATGCGAGGAAAAAGGTGTTTTTTGCTATGACCTGATGGACAGCGACAAAGTTGCCATTATGAACGCCATTGCAACGGCAGAAGGCACTATTATGGAAGCAATAAGAAGCAGCAATATTAACCTCCATAAGAGTAATTGCCTTGTTTTGGGCTATGGCCGCTGCGGTAAAGTCCTTGCAGCTAAGCTTAAAGGGCTGGATGCCAACGTTACTGTAGCCGCCCGAAACGAGGATGATTTGGCCTATGCATATGCGTCAGGTTTTTCTGCCGTGCATATTAAGGATATAAAATCACTTCTGCCCTCCTTCCATTTTATATTCAACACCATACCTGCCCTGATTTTAGATCAGGAATGCTTAAAAAATGTATCCAAGGATGTAGTTATTATAGATATAGCTTCCGCACCGGGCGGAGTTGATTTTGAATATGCCTTAAATCATGGCATTAATGCAAAGCTGTGTCTTGGTATACCCGGTAAGGTATCCCCGAAGACCTCTGCGGATATTTTGGTAAATGAAATTGAAACTCTGTTGAAAGAAGTGGTTTAATGAGTGTAAAAGGTAAAAATATAGGTGTTGCATTTACCGGTTCCTATTGCACTTTTGATAAAGTTTTTCCCCAACTGGAACGGCTTGTAAAAGAAGGCGCAAATGTATATACCATTTTTTCATATCAGGCCCAAAAAACCGATTCCAGATTTGGTAAAGCAAATGATTTCTTAAAACTTGCCAAAGAAATCACAGGCAAGGACCCCATAACAACCATTGTTGACGCGGAACCTCTGGGCCCCAAAAATATTCTTGACCTCATCGTTGTTGCTCCCTGTACAGGCAATACTTTAGCAAAGCTGGCCAATGCCATTACGGATTCCCCGGTTTTGATGGCAGTTAAGGCTTTACTTCGAAATGACAAACCCGTGGTACTGGCCATTTCAACCAATGACGCTCTCGGAAACAACCTTAAAAATATAGGACTTCTTATAAATAACAGAAATATTTATTTTGTACCTTTCGGTCAGGATAATTATAAAAATAAACCCTATTCCATGGTAGCCGATTTTGATTTAATTCTGCCCACTATTGAACACGCATTGGAAGGCAGGCAGCTTCAGCCCATGATGCTGGCACCGGCATAACAAAATTATTTTACTGATTATTTCGAAAGACAGATGAAAATATTTAAATCTAATGTTTATTAATACAAAATATATGCCCCGGTCAGATTGTTTATTCTGTAATTTGCCGGGGCAATATTATCACTTTCGGCCCTTTTTAAATAAGAGTTATGGAGTATATAATATAATTAATTAAAAAAGCATCATTCTAAGGAAGGATAGCAATCTCGTTTCCCTTTTAATGATGCTCTTAAAGAATATTATACTTTTTAATTAAAACATGCTTTGTAAATATTGAATCTCATCTAAAAAATGTTTCAAATTAAATAATATTACGCTTTATTTTCCGTATTCGGTTTCTCTACTTCAACTATGGCAGTCTTTTTCATAGGTATTCTGCAGTTCTTATTGTTGCCAAATTCAACAATAACTACCTCATCCATAACGTCTATTACAACTCCATAAAAACCGCTGCTTGTTAAAACGCTGTCTCCTTTTTCCAAAGTAGAAAGCATAGCCTGCATTGCCTTTTGCTGTTTCTTCTGAGGACGAATCAGCAAGAAGTAAAATACAAGTCCCAAAACTACAAATTGCAGAATTAAAAATGCAATTGAACCGGCTCCTCCTGAAGCAGACTCTGTTGTTCCCGCTAAAGCAATAAAATTATACATAAAATTCCCTCCTAGGTTAAGTTTCTATCGTTGTACCCGGATATTGAAAAACCCGGGGGTTGAACAATATACTTATTTTACTCTTCTCCTCTTTTTAGATTCTCAAGTTTTTCTTTCTTATATTGCTTATAATTGTTATTGCGTATGGCCTCCCTGATTTCTTCCATTAAATGATTGTAAAAATACAGATTATGAAGTACCAGCAGGCGCATACCCAGCATTTCTTTGGCTTTTAGCAAATGCCTTATATAAGCTCGGCTGTAGGTCCTGCATGTAGGACAACCGCATCCTTCTTCTATAGGCCTGTCATCGGTTTCAAACTTGGCATTAAGCAAATTTATTTTACCAAACCCTGTATAGGCATGTCCATGCCTTCCGTTGCGGGACGGATATACACAATCAAAGAAATCTACTCCCCTGTCCACCGCTTCCAGAATATTTGCCGGTGTTCCTACTCCCATCAAATAAACAGGCTTATTAACGGGAAGGTACGGTACGGTTTCTTCCAGAATATAATACATTTCCTCATGGCTTTCTCCAACAGCCAAACCACCTACGGCATAACCGTCCAGATCCATTTCGGTTATCCTTTTCGCATGATCTATACGAATGTCCACATAAGTACCGCCCTGGTTGATGCCAAATAACATCTGATTTTTATTGACGGTATCCTCAAGGCCGTTCAGCCTGTCCAGTTCTTTCTTGCATCTTACAAGCCATCTGGTGGTCCGATCAACCGAATTTGTCATATATGACCGCTCCGACGGATACGGAGGACATTCGTCAAAGGCCATAGCTATAGTGGAACCCAGATTTGACTGAATTCTTATGCTTTCCTCCGGCCCCATAAATATTTTTCTTCCGTCTATATGAGAATTGAAATATACACCCTCTTCTTCAATTTTTCGAAGCTTTGCCAGAGAAAACACCTGAAAGCCACCTGAATCTGTAAGTATGGGCTTATCCCATACCATAAATTTATGGAGGCCTCCCATCTTTTTAATCAATTCATCTCCGGGCCGTAAATGAAGATGATAAGTATTCGACAACTGCACCTGTGTTCCAATTTCATTTAAATCAACTGTTGATACGGCTCCCTTTATAGCTGCTGCCGTACCTACATTCATAAAAACAGGGGTTTGAATGGTTCCGTGTACAGTATGAAATTCAGCGCTTTTTGCCCGTCCATCCTGTGCTACAATTCTATACATAAACTCTCACTTTCTAAATTCAGTTTGTATTAATAATTTTATATTGTTAGTTATTAGTAGATAACAGTACAAGTATACCTTGAAAAATCATTATTTTCAACTATAAATTCCTTTAATATTTGATTCCAAGTTACTATTGAACCTCATAGAATTATATTGCATAATTTTGTCTGAATTGGTAGAATAAATGTAGCAAATTTAACATATACAGTCGGAGGTCTGTATAATGTCTATTAAAAAGTCCCTGCGTACTATACTTATAATTTTTTCAATCGTCCCAGTTGTAATAATTGCTGTAATTTCCCACGGTCTAATGTCATACAGACTTCTACAGGTTCAAAAAGAAAATCTTAAAAAAGCGGCCGAATTAAACCGATCCGGCCTGGAATCCATGATTGAAACACATAAAACAGAAATTAGCCTTCTTTCCATTGAACAGGATAGAGCTAATTGCGATGTACGCAGAACCTAGATATGTAAATAATAGAGAGTGG
>CAZIHC010000263.1:0-3509 GCA_964538605.1 uncultured Herbinix sp.
ATATTTTTCATCTTTTCAAAAATCTGCTCCAAAACTTTTCGCTGTCTGGCCGTTCTTGCAAAATCGGTGCCTGCATAACGAATTCTGCTGTATCCCAATGTCTGTTTGCCGTTAAGCAAATACTTTCCCGCAGCCGGAATCAAATCCTTATCTGTATCTTCATTTAAAAACATATTTATATTACGTATATTACTGTTCAAAAAAGGGAGCTCTTCTTCAGTTACCTCTACGGTTACTCCCCCTAAAATATCAATAATCTCTAAAAAGGCAATGAAATCAACCGCCACATAGCCGTCCAGCTTGATTTTGAAATTATTTTCTATTGTTTCTGTCAGAAGTTTGGCTCCTCCCAGGGCATAAGCAGCATTTAAACGGTTGCTCTTTTTACCCGGAATATTCAGATATATGTCTCTTAACAATGAAGTAAGTACTATCTCTTTATTCTTTTTGCTGACGGACAGAACCATCATGGCATCTGAACGGCCGCGGTCATCCGGATCTCTTGAATCGCTGCCTATCAGCAGTACGTTAAATACATTCTTATCTTTCATAACCGGTATATCTGCTATTTTTTCGTATTCGGAAAGAAAATTTAAATCCTCATCTGTTGAATCAGATACGTTATCCACATTAATGTCATCGATACTTAATTTATCCTGAAAGGCTTCCGATACTTGATTCTCTATCATATGCACGTTCTCATCAATATCAATATTGTCATTGTAATCTTCGGCATAGACATAATCGTCCTCTTGACTTCGGTCTATCACGTTCATCTTCCTGATGTAATTCCTGATAACCATATAACCGATGAAAAAAACAGTTACAAAAAACGCAAAACCGGTACCCAAAGAAACCAGAACTGCTTTTTTAACTTTCAGCTTCCTCAACGTCTTTTTCATATAACCACCATTATGCTTTATATATTGCCTGTAAAATTGTCATTATATATCCGTTTGCAAATCATTTTAAATTTCATTCATTAATCTTTATTCACAAGTATTAAAAATATAAAATAAGCTTTTATGGCCTGATTTATCCTCTCCCATATTTAACATAATTATTCACAAAAATATTTACCGATAAAATTAATAAACTCTAAAATAAAAAAAGCTGCCTAAATGGCAGCATAAATTAAATCGGAATATTTAAAGGATGAATTCATCCAAGTTACCAAGATAAACCCATCCTTTGCAGTATACTTATTTTATTGTAAAACTATTATATCTTACAGGTCTTTCATACTGAAGGACACTCTTCCCATCTTGTCAGGACCCAGGCAAACAACTTTTACCCTGTCTCCTAAGGTAAGGATGTCTTCAACATGACGAACCCTCTGCTTTGACATCTTGGAAATATGAAGGAGGCCTTCCTTACCGGGCGCAAACTCTAAGAATGCACCGAATTCTTTTATGCTGATAACTTTACCTTCGTAAATCTTGCCTTCTTCAAAATCACTTACAATTGTCTGTATCATCTGTGCAGCCCTGTCGATGCTGTCCTTATCCTGTCCGCAAATGGATACGGCACCGTCATCGGTTATATCAATCTTAACTCCGGTCTGTTCGATGATGGCATTGATGGTCTTGCCTCTCTGTCCGACAACATCACCGATCTTGGCAGGATCAATCTTAATCTGAATAATCTTCGGTGAATAAGGGCCGACTTCGGGTCTGGGTTTGGATATAACCGGAGCCATTACTTCATCTATAATATGAATTCTTGCTTCTCTTGCTCTATAAATGGCTTTTTCTACAATTTCCCTTGTAAGGCCGTGGATCTTGATATCCATCTGTATTGCCGTAATACCTTTATGGGTTCCGGCCACCTTAAAGTCCATATCACCGAAGAAATCCTCAAGCCCTTGTATGTCTGTAAGCAGTACATAATCGTCATCGGTTTCACCGGTAACCAGTCCTACGGATATACCGGCAACCATGGCCTTAATGGGTACGCCGGCAGCCATAAGGGACAGGGTTGAAGCACATACACTGGCTTGGGAAGTGGATCCGTTTGACTCCAATACTTCCGATACCGTACGGATAGCATAAGGGAATTCTTCTTCGGAAGGAAGTACCGGAACCAAAGCTTTTTCAGCCAAAGCACCGTGACCTATTTCCCTTCTTCCGGGACCTCTAGAAGGCTTAGTCTCACCGACGGAATATGAAGGGAAATTATAATGGTGCATATATCTTTTAACCGTTTCATTTTCATCTATACCGTCAAGCCTTTGGGTTTCAGCCAAAGCGCCCAGGGTTGTAACAGTCAAAACCTGAGTCTGACCGCGGGTAAACATACCCGAGCCGTGAGTTCTTGGAAGAATATCAATTTCGGCAGAAAGCTTTCTCATTTCATCCAATTTCCGGCCGTCCGGACGTTTTTTGTCCTTTAATATCATCTTTCTTACGGTCTTTTTCTGGAACTTATAAACCGCATCGTTTATAAACGGAACCCAATCGGGATGATCCGTTTCATAACGTTCAGTAAGTTTTTCAACTATAGCTTTGATATTTTCTTCCCTGACCTGTTTTTCGTCGGTAAATACAGCCTCTTCCATAGCCTCAGGGGTTATGAAATTGACCATATCCTCATACATTTCATCAGGTACTTTAAATCTTTCATATTCATGCTTGGGCTTGCCGCACTCTGCCACAATCTTATCTATAAATTCTATAATTTTCTTATTGATTTCATGGGCGGCATAAATAGCCTCAATCATTTTATCTTCCGGGATCTCATTGGCACCTGCTTCTATCATTATGACTTTATCCCTGGTAGATGCAACGGTAAGGGCCAAATCTGACTTTTCCCTTTGTGCTGATGTCGGATTAAATACCAGTTCTCCGTCGACCATACCTACCATGGTAGCAGCTACCGGTCCGTTAAAAGGTATATCGGAAATACAGGTGGCTATAGATGAACCCAGCATAGCCGTAAGTTCCGGCGAGCAATCTTGGTCAACGCAAAGTACCAGGTTATCGATAGTAACGTCGTTCCTGTAATCATCCGGAAACAAAGGCCTCATAGGCCTGTCAATGGCGCGGGATGCCAATATGGCATTTTCTGAAGGCTTACCTTCCCTCTTAATAAATCCGCCGGGAATTTTTCCTACGGCATATAACTTTTCTTCATATTCAACACTTAAAGGAAAGAAATCAATTCCTTCTCTAGGTTTATCCGATGCCGTTGCTGTTGACAATACTACCGTATCACCATAATGCATCAAAGCTGCTCCGTTTGCCTGGGCGGCCATTCTGCCTATATCAACTCTAAGTGTCCTGCCGCACAGTTCCATTGTGTAACTTTTGTACATACTTTAGCTCTCCTTTTCCTAATTTAATTTGCAGAGCCGTAAGGCACCGAAACGACTGAAAAACCTACCGATTTGTAAAATCCAATAATCAATAGGCTTTTCAGTAGTCTCGGGTTGTCCTTAAACGGCTCTAACTCTATTATTATATCATTATTATTTCCGATTTGCTACAATAAATTTCCTATGTTTCAATATT
>CAZIHC010000264.1:0-3492 GCA_964538605.1 uncultured Herbinix sp.
CTTCCAAATTTAATAAATCTGTGATAAGATTATTAGGCATTTGTATTTACCTCCTGGTGGTTTATGATTGACTGGCACTGGGAGGTCTTTTTTTATTATAAACTGAAAAGATGGGGTTGTGAACTAACTGTTTCACAAACCCCAACATTTATTATAGAACCATTTATTATAATCTGCAGACTATTGTTTAATTTTTCTAAATCAACCACACCTTCTTTGTTGAATGATGTAGCTTAGATAGTATAATCCCCTGAATAATCTGTACGACTAAGGCAGCTAAAGAATTTATCAAAATCAATATTGCCATATCCAATATACAAAGTTCTTAGATTTTGCCAGTCTTTATGGCCACCGCTATAATCAGACTTACTCCATTAAGGCTATATTTGCTACCTGAAGCTAATCCGTTAATGAAAGCTTCAATATTATTTCATCTCCATCTCTTTCGTTGCTGTCCTTAAATCCCAATGAATAATATAATTTTTCGGCAACTTCATTGCCAGGTACATATCCCAAATAGACCATATCAAATTTTCCGGTATCACGAATCATATTTATAGCTTGAGTAAGCGCCGCACGGCCATATCCTTTACCCTGATAGTCTGCACCTATCATAAACCTCCAAATACCAACTGTCCGTTCTTCTTCATCCCAGTCCAGCATCAGAAAACCGACAACAGTATCATCATCCAGTATGGCATAGGGCTTAGCTTTATCATAATACAGCCAGGCCTGGGCAAGGGACACTAAATTAGATGAAACATATTTTTCCTGCTCGGTACTGACTTTCAGTCGTAAAACAGGAAAAAATGTATTTTCAGAGACCAATTCCAAACGTATCATTTTTTATTACCTTCTTTCAATCTTAATTATAAGTATTTACCCTATTAAATTTTTAAGAGTAAGTATTACTATGAATATAATGTAACATATAGAATGTGGGGAGTAAACGTTGATATATTAATAATTTAATATAATTCCGGCACTCAGTTTGATATAAATGTTGGAGTCATAATCTTTAAATTTGATATTCAAAAATCATAATCTTTCAATACCCTGCCCTCATGCTTAAAATCTTTTTGTTTAATATTCTATTATAGAGCGTTCTTTAAAGCAGTTTTTTGAAATTCAGGCTGTGTTAATTAAATTAATTCAAAACCTTGACATTTTTGATTAAAAAGTCAGTACCTCCCGGTGACAGTAAACTTAGCACCAGGAGGTACTTTTAAACGTCTACAATTACCTGTAATAGGTTTATCAAAATAATTCCTTATGATAATTAGATTCAAATTAATTATTAAATTTTAAATCTCTTTACCTGAGAAAGAAGTTCATTAGCCATGTTTTCTAACTGTCCGGACGATTGAGCAATTGTTTCCATTGAAGCCAACTGTTCTTCTGAAGAAGCCGAAATTTCTTCCATGCTTGCCGCAGCCTCTTCCACTACGGCTGAAATATTTGTTGCCTGATCTGCCACTTCCTGAGTTTTGTTATTGATTTCTTCAAATGCTTCGTTTACATCACGAGCAATTTGAGCCAACTCGGTAATAGAAGAAAATATCTTGTTAAAGCTCTCATTGGTATCAGCTGCCGACGTTTCCATAACCTGAACACTTTCCTTAACCTTCTTCATATTATTGACGGTTTCTTCAATTTTAGTGTTTATATTATTTACTATATCTTCTATCTTCTTAGTAGAATTGCTGGATTGCTCCGCAAGCTTTCTTATTTCTTCCGCAACAACCGCAAAGCCGCGCCCTGCTTCACCCGCACGGGCTGCTTCAATCGATGCATTTAAGGAAAGCAGATTGGTTTGCCCTGCAATTTGATCAATTACACCCACAATATTGTGAATCTCATCCGTCATAGCAGCCAGTTCCTGTATTGATTCTCCGACTGAACTTGTGTATTTATTGTTTTCCTTAATCTTTTGACTTTGACGTTCCAGTGCTTTCTGTCCTGCTACAGCCAAATCTATTGATCCTGCAGCTTTATCTGCCGCAACTGCCGTTCTGGCAGTAGCTTTTGAAACTATGTCATTAACTGCCTTAATAGCATCTGTCGTCCCTTGAACCATTATAGCCTGATCGCTGTTACCCTGAGCCATTTCATTTATGGTTGTAACGACCTGAGTTAAGGACTGGGAGGTTTCATCGGTTGCCCTGAATAATTGCCGTGACTGGGCAGCTAGCGATGTGGAAACATTCTGAATATTTCCTACGAGATCCCTTAGATTTTGAGTCATAGTTTTAAAGCCATGATATAATTGGCCTATTTCATCTTTTGATTTAATTTTAATATCAAAATCTTTTAACTCTCCGTCAGCGATTGATTTCACTACAGATGATAATTCGACCAAAGGCTTGGATAGTGATTTCGAAATGAATCGACTTAAAACAGCAACAACTATGACTGCAACCCCAATCATTACAATAAATAAATTAAGAAGCTTATAAACTGTCTGCATGGCAATTTTAACCGGTGTTTCCACAACAATTAGCCACCCGGTTGCTTCATTTAGGCCAAAACTTACAATAACTTTTTCTCCGCTTATATTTTTCGCACTCAAAGTTGCCGTTTGCCCTTCAAGTCCTGCCTTAACAAAATCCAGGCCGCTGAAATCTTCCTGGTTTTGAACATATTCAGAATTGGGATGGGCAAGGACTTTCCCCTCTCTTGAAAGAACATAGACATATGTACTGTCCTGTGATAATTCTGTAACAAGATTATTGATTACAGAAAGGTAAATATTTGCCTGAAGAACTCCGACTATTTTATCTCCCAAGTCACGGACAGGGGTTGATATAACAACCATCAATTGTCCCGTGGTTCTCGCCAATATAACATCCGATATGTATTTTTCTGTCCCATTTATAGCCTGTTGAAAGAAATCTCTGTCGCTGACATTCGTCAGTTCATCATCATTACTTTTTACAACCTGCTCACCTTTAATATTGTCAAGAGCAATTACTATATTCGGATTAATTTCAATAGCTTCTTTAAGAATTTTTTTCACATTTTTTACATCAAAATTCCGGACTGAAGGCTGATTTGAAATAGTATAAAGTATATTGAAACTCTCCTCAAGCAACCAGTTAATTTCAGCTTCTGCTATTTTCAGTTCATATTCATTTTTCTCGTGTGTATCTTTTTGTGATTTTGAAACAAAAGAAGAAAGAGATACTGTAGACAATACCAGTAACGGAATAAGACTGATGGCCAAGAAAAATGATAACAGTTTTGTCCTGAGCTTCAAATAAATCCCTCCTTTTATTGGTCTAGCAAAGCTGCCTGCAAGATATCACAATACGATACCAAATCTTCTTTATGTGACTGCATACACAACAGCAATAGCTTGGTTTGATAATATAAATAAAAAAAGTCGCATTTGCGACATAGATATAGCGGAATTGGGCAGCCTGGCAGCCATCAGCATAATCTGGAAGGCCCATGGCTTTGCGTCCTTAGCTTTCGCTAAGTTTGCCTTTGTCG
>CAZIHC010000265.1:0-3466 GCA_964538605.1 uncultured Herbinix sp.
GATATAAAAACAGTTCTGGGGAAAAAAGACGGCAATATGAATTTAAAAACCCTGATAGAGTTGCTTAACGATGAGCAGAAGGAAAAAAGAGTACTGTCCGAGTTGCATGACAAACTTAAAAAAACAGTCAGTTTTTTGGCTGAAATAAACAACAGAAATAAAGATTTGATTGAGCAATCCCTGGAAATGATTGATTTTAATATGAATTTTATACAAAGCATCAGGATGTCGCCGGGCAATAATACTTACAATAAAAATGCATCACAGAGTTATGAAAAAATTCCGGGAACAGGAATGTTTGATGCAAAACAGTAAGTAAATTTATTCTTAAGGTGGTATGCATATGGCGTTTAACGGTTTATATATCGGCGTATCGGGTTTAAATGTAAGTCAGGCTGCCTTAAATGTGACTTCGCATAATCTGGCAAATGTAGATACTAAAGGTTACGTAAGACAGCAGCCGATTTTTACAGATTTTCAATACATAAAATTGGGGGAATCCTATCTTTCGTCTCTGCAGGTGGGTTTAGGAGCTAATTTTGCAGAAATAAAACAGGTCAGGGATGTCTTTTTGGACAAGGCTTATCGTGAAGAGATCGGAAGAAAGGCTTTTTATGATGCACAATATCAGGCCATTTATGAAATAGAGGGATTATTCGGAGAACTTGAGGGAGTACAGTTCCAGAACACGATGAAGGAGTTCTGGGAAGCCCTGCAGGAATTGGTTAAGGAGCCTGATAACATTGTGGCCAGGGCTTCATTTGTTCAAACGGCTGTTTCGTTTGTCGAGATGGCAAATACCATATATACACAGTTGTGCGATTATCAGGTCAATTTAAATACTCAAATAATGGAACAGGTTAAGAGGATAAATGAAATCGGAGATCAAATCAAGGAATTGAATATAAAGATTAGGCATTATGAAAGTTCAGGGCTGGAAAATGCCAACGACTTAAGGGATCAAAGAAACCTGCTTCTGGATGAATTAAGTCAGATTGCCTATATTACATATAGAGAAGACAAATCAGGGGTTGTCACCGTTAGTTTGGAGGGAATGCCATTTGTAACGGAAGACCTGGTGTACCATATGGAAACGGTGCAAATCAGCGAAGAGACCCCGATGCTTAAGCCTATTTGGGTGGCCCACGGTAATGTTGATGTCTTTAACTTTGACAGGCCGCCTTCATCAATATATGATACAGACATTGGTTCCCTAAAAGGCCTGCTACTGGCAAGGGGTGACAGACAGGCTAATTTTACTGATATTCCGGTTCGTGAACGGTACGAAACAGATCACGAGTACGAGGAGGCAGTCAGGGAATATAACAACAAGATCAGCCCGTCTGTCATAATGACTGCACAGGCCCAATTTGACCAGTTAATACATGGTATAGTGACCATGGTAAATGATATTTTAAGTCCGAATAAGGAAGTAACCTTAGCAGACGGAAGCAAAATAAAGATATTGGACGAAGAAAACGCTCCCGTAAGTATGGATTCTCAAAAGATAATGGGTGAAGCGCTTTTTACAAGAAAGTCTATGCCCCGTTATGAGGAAAGAGAAATTCAGATAATGGACGAAGACGGGGGAATTCAGACCATACTGGCTAAAGTTTATATTGAAGAAGACCCCAATGATAATTACTCCTTATATACTATAAGCGAGATAGAAGTTAATCCTAATATTTTGCTTAACAAGTCTCTTCTTCCTTTGTCAAAGAATGACGGATCCGGGGCGTTTGATATAGATACGGCTAAAAAACTTTTGGATGGATGGCAGAAACCTTTTGCCACCTTATCGCCAAATTCCTTAACAAAGAATAATTTTAACGACTATTATGTTTCATTTATATCTGAGATTGCCAATTGGGGAGAACAGGTTTATACGATCAGTACAAATCAGGCATCAATGGTAGACAGTATTGACAACAAAAGAGCGGAGATAATGGGAGTTTCGTCCGACGAGGAGTTGACAAATCTCATAAAATTCCAGCATGCTTACAATGCCGCAGCAAGGTATATAAATGTTGTAAGCGAAATGCTCGAACACATAATAATGAACATGTAAGGAGAGTATTATGGCATCTACATTTTTCGGATTAAATATAGGAAAAACCGGATTATATGCATATAAAGCAGCACTGGATGTTACGGCACATAATATAGCCAACGCCGAAACCGAAGGTTATTCCCGGCAAGTTATGGGCATTCAGGCAGGAAAAGCTCTTAGAATGAACAGTACATACGGAATGGCAGGAACCGGAGTTACCGTTACCGGGGTAGAGCAATTAAGAGATGAGTACTATGATTTGAAGTTCAGAAAAAATAATACAATCTTCGGTGAATACGCTGCCAAGTCCCATTACATGACAGAAATCGAGAATTACTTTAATGAAGTTACTCTGGAAGGGTTTACAACTTCTTTTGATTCACTGTACAAAAGTCTTCAGGAGCTTTCAAACAATCCGTCAAGCCTGACTGCACGGACTCAGGTAATAAATTACGGTAAGAGTCTGACCGAATATTTTAATTCATTGTCTACTAATCTTAAAAAGATACAGGAAGAATGTAATTTTGAAATACGAAATATGGTCGAAAAAATAAATTCCATAGCTCAACAAATAGCCTCTCTGACAAAGCAGATTAATACCCTGGAAGTCAGCGGAGGAAAGGCCAATGACCTTAGAGACCAAAGAAATCTCCTGGTTGACGAACTGTCGCAAATAGCCAATATTACTGTAACAGAAAAAGTGGTAGGAGACGGGATCGGAGTAACCAGCTATGTTATAAAAATCGACGGACAAACGCTGGTTGATACTGCAGAATATAACAAGCTTAAGGTTGTTCCGAGAGAATATAAGCAAAATCAGAATGATATTGACGGACTCTATGATGTTTATTGGGAAAACGGTCAGGAATTTAATTTGGGAAGCCCAAATATCGGCGGAGCTTTAAGAGGCCTGTATGAGATAAGAGACGGAAACAATTTGCATAATTTGCAGGGAAAAGTTACCGCGGCGGCAGGAGAAACATTTATAGTAGTTACAGGTACTACTATTAACGAGGTAGAAAAATTAAATATTCCCGAAACAGGTAAAATAAAACTGGGTAATCAGGAGTATGCCTACGTTGGTTTTGAAGTAAAGATAGATGAGACAACCGGGGAGTTTATATACACGTTTGAGCTGAAAGAGCCTTTGACATCACAGTTTGTGGATGCGACCGCCTCAATCGGAGAAAGTATAAACTATAAAGGAATTCCGTACTATCTGGATCAAATGAATGAGTTTATACGGACTTTTTCCAAGGCCTTCAATAAGATTCACAGGACAGGAAAAGACCTTGACAATGATGCCGGTATGGATTTCTTTACCGCAACCAATAAAGTAAGCGGCAGAGAGTATGTATTTGGCCCTTACGCGGATTCAGACGATTATTATTATTACGACTACAGTACATTTAATTC
>CAZIHC010000266.1:0-3459 GCA_964538605.1 uncultured Herbinix sp.
ACGTTTGGGCAATACATTTTCCCAGATATGGGCGCAGGCAGTAGAGAAGGAATTACATATAACTTCATTGAGCAAAAGGGACAAGTATCAGATGATACAATTCGGTGAGCATCTCGGGTATCTTGATAAGGAGATGCAGCTTAACACTTTGGATCTGTATATTGCGCAGCTTGATGATGAAATACGGGAACTTTCAGAAACCGTAAAGGAAAAAACTTACCTTTATAACAGCCTTGGAATTATGGCAGGCATATTCATGGCCATTATTCTGGCATAGAAATTAATTTAAATGAAACTCATTTAATTATTAACATTAAAAGATGATGTACATTATGGTCAACGAAGGTTTGCATGGGGGTTAGGGATGGAGATTTATTTGATTTTTCGAATTGCAGTCGTCGGAATTTTGGTTTCTTTATTAAATCAGATTTTAAAGCAATCGAACCGGGATGAACTTGCCTTTTTGACAAGCCTGGCAGGTCTGCTTTTGGTTTTATTCTGGCTTCTTCCGTATATTAACAAGTTGTTTTCCACAATTAAAGATCTGTTTGCCATGATATAAAAGACTTAAAGGAAAGGCGCAGGAATGTTATGAGTATGATCGATGTGGCTATTATCAGTTTAATTGCGGTTTTAATCGCCATTATTTTTAAAAAGGGAAAAGAAGAGTATTCTTTGTATATAAGTATAGCTGCCTGTTTTATTATTCTCATGCTTGGAATAGGAAAGCTAGATGTAATTCTTGATGCCATAAACCGCCTGCAGGGACACATCAGGATTAATAAGGCGTATATAAGCATACTTGTAAAAATAATAGGCATAACCTATGTTACGGAATTTGCCGCATCCCTGTGCAAGGACAGCGGTTACAATGCAATAGGTGAACAGGTTGAACTGGTAGGAAAACTTTCGATACTTGCAATCAGTATGCCTATTTTACTGGCACTTCTTGATACCATAAATAACTTTTTAAACGTCCGCTAAAAAGAAGGATGATAAGGCTTGGGAGGGCCGGATGTCTGATATGACCGAAAGAAAGGGCAATATTTTTAAAAATAAAAAAATATTTATCATCCCTGGTTTATATAAATTAATATTTGCCGGTATTATTTTTTTATTGATGTCTTTAACTCATACGGGTATAGCATACGCATCGGACAATTATTACGATGATATAAGTTACGAAGAAATTCAGGAAGTTATAGATAATATTCTGGAACGCAATAAAGAAATTGACTTTGAAGATTATGTAAAAAAACTGATGTCCGGCGAGGAATCATTTTCTTTGACCGCAATAGGAGAGAAGCTTATAAAAGCCTTAAGTGAAGAAATTAAGGCACACATAGGCACTTTTACACAGTTAATATCTATTGCCCTGATAGCCGCTATATTTACCAATCTGGCCAAAGCATTTAAGTATCAGCAGGTATCTGAAACCGGGTATTATGTTACATATCTCCTTTTATTCGGGATTTTAATAAGTTCCTTTATAGGTGCATCGGCTATTGCCTCCAGAGTTATCGGGCAAATTCTTGATTTTATGAAGGCCTTGGTACCTGCCTATTTTTTAGCCGTATCATTTTCTACAGGAAGTATGTCCTCACTGGTGTTCTACAAGGCGGCGCTTATGGTAATAACATTAGTGGACTTTATAATTATAAAAGCTATAATACCTATGGCTAATTTCTATTTAATTATAATGCTTGCCAATAATCTGTCCAAAGAGGACATGCTGTCAAAGCTGGCGGGACTTATAGAAACCTTTACTCAGTGGTTACTTAGGAGCCTTTTGGCTGCTGTAATAGGCTTTCAGACAATCCAGGGCCTTGTTGTACCTGTGGCAGATCAGGTGAAGCGTTCTTTGATTTTTAAAGCATCTTCAGCTATTCCGGGGATAGGCAATGCCATAGAAGGGGTGACGGAAACGGTTATAGGCTCCGGAATATTACTGAAAAATGCAATCGGTGCGGCCGGTTTAATAGTAATTTTAATTATATGTTCAGTCCCGATTATACAACTTACTGCTATAACATTGATTTATAAAATAAGCTGCGCGGCTTTGCAGCCTATTTCCGACAAGAGGATTATTGAATGTATTAATGCCTCTGCCAAATCGGCACAAATGCTTCTTAAGTCCGTAATGGTAAGCGCAGTGTTATTTCTGCTGTCCATAACGATTGTTGCAATATCGACAGGAAAAGGAATTTAAGTGAAGGACAACGGGGGGATTTCATGGGAGAAATTTATGAATGGGTACGTAATATTGTCATTTATCTTATCCTTAATACCATAATCATGAATTTACTTGGAAACAGCAATTATAAAAAGTATATAAGCATTGTATCCGGAATGATTTTGCTGTTGATAGTCATATCCCCTTTTATCAAACTTTTAAAGCTGGGAGATATTCTGGATTATTATTTAAATGCCAACATATACAGAACCGATGTATCGGATTATAAGAATAAACTGATTCTGATGGAGGGGAAGCAAAAAGAAGCCGTATTCAATGAATTGAAAAACAGGATAAAAGATCATGTGTCCGAATTATTGGCAGATGAAGGTCTTTATTTATACGATTTTGATATTGCAATAAACCGGGATGAGAACAGCAGTAATTACGGAGAAATTGAAAGTATGTATATTACTGCGGGGTATACGGAAAATGAAGATATACCTGTCCAAAAAATCAATATAGAAAAAATAGTTATTTCTGACATAAAGAAAAGCTCTAAATCAGCAAAAGAGGACAGGCAAAAAATACCTTCTCCCGAGGAAATTCATTTAAAAAATAGGTTATCGGACTTCTATAACCTGAAACAAGATAATATAAATATTAGTATACAGGGAGGATAATATGGAAAAAAAGAAAATATCCCTGAAAGATATCGGAATGCCAAAACTTATATTAATGTTTATGGCGGGAGTTCTGCTGATTTTTCTATCATTTCCTGGATTAATGGGAGGGGATAAAGAAAGCAAGGATAAAGATTATAACACGGAATCTTCTGATTATAAAAATGATATGAATACGACAAGCTATGATATGAATACCTATATATCAGAATTAGAAAGCAAGCTTAAAAACATCCTGCGTAAAGTACAAGGTATCGGAGACGTTGAGGTTATGATTACCTTAAAAACTACCGGAGAAAAAATTCCACTAAAGGATGTACCATATATCCAGGAAGAACTAGATGAAGCTGACGGAGAGGGTGGTAGCAGAACAAGCAACCGTATTCAAAAGGAAGAAAGTACGGTAATGATTACCGACGAAGAGGGAAACACCGAGCCCTACATATTACAAGAACGTATACCGGAGATAGAGGGGGTTGTGGTAATTGCCGAAGGCGGCGACAATGTCTTTGTTATAAAGGATGTTATTGAAGCTTGCGAGGTATTATTTAATATTCCAGCGCATAAAGTAAAGGTGATGAAGATGGGTGATGGTATCAAATG
>CAZIHC010000267.1:0-3454 GCA_964538605.1 uncultured Herbinix sp.
AACTCCTTTGCAAGCTTATCGTTTACGGCAGCCTTACCGAAAGCCGGATATGATTTGGCTTCACCCTTATACTGCAGACCTACCGCTTTTGTAATATCCGGATCATCCGTAGCAACTACTGTTAATCTTTTAGTTTTACTTTCATCTGCCGCTTCCAGTTCTTCTGCGGAAACAAAAACGCATACGGACAATAAATCTTCATATTCCGCCTTAAAATCTTCCTGTTCTTCTTTACTCAAACTTTCCGAAAAAGAAATGCTGTAATCATAAGTCATGATATAATCAAACTGGTCATTGACTATATTTTTTATGGAATCGCTTATTCCCATTGCCGCAACAACCAGTGAAGTACATCCTGCAATACCTAAAACGGTCATAAAAAACCTGCGTTTATAACGAAGTATATTTCTTATGGATACCTTGTGAAGAAAACCGATTTTCTTCCATATAAACGGGATATGTTCAAGAATTACCCGTTTTCCTGCTTTGGGAGCTTTAGGCCTGATTAATTGGGCGGGCATCTGCAGTAACTCCGCTTTGCAGGAAGTATAGGTGACACCTACCGAGCAAAGCAACGAAACAAGCAAAGATATGACAGCCAGTTTTAAATCAAAAAGATATTCTATATCCGCAAAACCATATAAAATGCCGTAAGCTTCCCATATCGCCATAGGAAAATACTTAGTCCCAAGGTAATATCCTATAATGCATCCTATTATAGCAGCACTTCCGGAATATGAAATATATTTTCCGGCTATTGCACCGTCACCATAACCTAAAGCTTTTAAGGTACCTATCTGAGTTCTCTGCTCGTCTACCATTCTTGTCATGGTAGTTGAGCATACCAGTGCTGCCACCAAAAAGAAGAAAACAGGAAGTACCCTGGCAATACCCTCGACTATGGATGAATCACTTTCAAAACTGGTATATCCCATGTTTTGATTCCTGTCTAGTACATACACCTTGGCTGTCGGGATATCTTCAATTTCTTCCCATGCATCGTCTATTTCCTTTCTCGCCTTATCAAGTTCCTCTTTTGCTTCTTTCAGGGATCTATCTGCTTCTTTTTTATTTTCAATGTATTCATTATAACCTTTTTCGTATTCGGCTTTCCCTTCTTTAAGAGCTTCCCAGCCCTTTTCTATATCAGCTTTATTCTTATCTATCTGCCCTTTGGCTTCATCCAGGGCGGATTTTGCTTCGTTAAGCTGTAGCTCTGCCGCTTTTAACTTACGGTCGGCTTCTTCTTTTGCCCCGTCCAGTTCCTTTTGCCCATCTTCAATCCTTATAAGATTAACTTTAAGCTCCTCGTATTGCACAATAACTCCGGATGCTTCGATCTCAACCAAAGCTTCCTTTACCTGATTTAACTGAGTCTCTAGACTAGCATATTCCTCACTGTCCTGATCGGGATGTTGTGAAAGGGCACCTTCCAAAAGTGCCATATTCTCCTTCAACTGATTATACTGATTTATTATACCGCTTTCTTCAATCTGTTTTATAGCCGAAACAACGCTTGCCCTGTTCTTATCAAGTTCTTCCTGGGCGGAATTCAGCTTAAATATAGTTTCTTTCTTTTCGCTTTCATATTCTTCCCGGGCTTTTTTATAATCCCTTAGGGATTTTTCGTATTCTTTTTCTCCCTCTTTCAGCTCTTTTTCCGCATCGGTTAATTTTTCTTCCTGTTTTTTTAATTCCTCTTCGGCTTCCAGAAGTTTTTTAAAGGCTTTATCAAGTTCATCTTCAGCTTCGGATTTTTTGGTAAGATATTCATCATAAGCATCCTTATATTCTTTTTCGGCTTCTGATACCTCTTTCTTTGCTTCTGCCACTATATCTTCATATCGGATCTGTCCCCTGAGTTCCAGGTCTTCTTTCAGATGATCTTCTTTTTCGGAAATAAAATCCTCATATTCCTTACTGTATACTTCATGAGACTCATCATAACGGACCAGTATCTCTGTAAAGTAATCGGTTGCAAAACTTTCTTTTGGCATATATACAAAGGCGTAAACCGTTCCTCCTGCCAAATCTGTAATACCCCGGTCATAGTTTAGGTAATTTACGGAGTTAACAAGCCCTACAACCGTATATTCCGTATATGCAAAGGAATCAACAGTATCTTTATCATTTACCGATGACACTCGGATTTTTGAACCTATAACATCCTCTGAAAAATATCTGCCGTCCAGTACGCATTCGTCGGCAGCTTCCGGCATTCTTCCGGTTTTAATATTCAAAAGGTTAATATCCTCGGTTATTGAATGGGCTTTTAGTACGACTTCCTTGCCTAAAGCCGTTTCCGCTATAAAATCTAATGATACGGCTCCTTCTGCCGTCTGCCCATCCATTTTCGCAAAATACTCTTCATCCTTCTTTGTAAAGCCCAATGTAGATAACAGCTTAAAATCATACATTTTGTAGTTCGCAGCATAAGTATCGAGAGTCTTTACCATAGCCTTTTTGGTAATTTTAAGGCCTGAAAAGAATCCTACGCCAAGGGTAATAATTGCCATAATAGCCAAGTAACGTTCCAGTGTATGCTTTATTTCCCTGATATTATTTTTACGCCATGCATTTTTTCTTCTCATTACCATTCAATCTCCTCTATCGGCAATGCATTTTCGTTTTTCTGAACGGAGATAACCGTACCGCTTTTTAAATGGATAACCCTATCCGCCATAGCCGTAAGAGCCGTATTGTGGGTAACTATTACAACCGGTATATTGTTTTGCCGGCTTTGATCCTGCAAAAGCTTAAGTATTTGTCTTCCGGTTTGATAATCCAATGCTCCTGTTGGCTCATCACAAAGCAAAAGTTTCGGTCTTTTTGCCAAAGCTCTGGCAATGGCTACCCGCTGCTGTTCACCTCCTGAAAGCTGAGCGGGAAAATGATGCATTCTCTCTTTTAATCCTACACTTTCTAAAACCTGCTCCGCAGGCAGAGGATTTTTAATCATCTGGGTTACAATTTCAATATTTTCAAGGGCTGTAAGATTTGGAATTAGGTTATAAAACTGAAACACAAAACCGATATCTTCCCTGCGGTATCTCGTTAATTCGTGCTTACTTAAAGATGATACTTCCTTATCTCCCAGTAAAACTCTACCGGAAGTCAAAGTATCCATCCCTCCGAGAATATTAAGAAGCGTTGTTTTTCCGGCACCGGATTGGCCGACTATAACACATATTTCTCCTTCCTCTATCTCAAAAGAAACATCATGTAGTGCATTCAGTTTCACATATCCCGACTGATATACCTTACTTACATTTTCAAATTTTACATATGAACTCACGCTGTCTACCTCCCTATATTAAGGTTCTTTAGCTGCATTTAAGTTTATCACAAGTAAGTTAATTATAATATTAAGATCTTATATAAATTCCTAAAATTTCAATATATTTTGATCAAGTCCTAATTTATGTGTAAAATTCCTCAGCTAGGTAACCTTGAA
>CAZIHC010000268.1:0-3419 GCA_964538605.1 uncultured Herbinix sp.
TTCCATTCCTATGGAAGCAACAGAATACAATGCTGTACCCGTCAGCCAATTTACCATTCAAGTCTTGCCGGATAAAGAGTTTAATGAGTTTCTTAAAAAGCATGATATAGTCCTAAAATATTCAAAGCCTGATTCTTTTACTGATAAAAATTTATCATGCATATTGATTGTTCCCAATTACGATGCCGGTCATGAAAATGACGGTATTAAAGAAAAAGGGTCAATAAATATCGGCGGAATCAAGAAAGTAAATGATGAATTAAGCTTTCATATCGAAAAATTTAATGTAGAAAAATTAATCACACCGGTCACATCCGAATTTATGCCGATACAAATGGTAATCTCCGAAGAAACGGCCCAAAAAAGCAGCAGTATTTCGGGATATAATATTATTTCTGTTTCGGTTAAGGATGATACACCGGATGACATATTACATGAAATAGATAACAGTATATATTCCATCGCCGCTTCCGTACAGGGAGGCATGTTAGGTTCAACCGTGAAGGAAGCGACTGAAAATAAGCTTCTTAAGAATTATACCGGTCTATTAAGTGATACCGTAATTATTTTTTGCATAATGTCAGTTATTATATATATCAATTTAAGTACATATATTAACTGGGAAAATAATAAACATGAATATGGCGTTTTGCGAAGTTTTGGCATGAGTTATCATACTTTGCAGCATAAACTTTTTATGCAGTTCACCATCAGTATATTATGTTCAACTGTAGTTGCAAGCCTACTGGGATACCTGGCTTTTCCCGGAAAATACGGCATGACATTCGGCCAGGTAGCTGTATCTTTGTTAATCTCCTTGATCCTGACATATTTTTGCAGAGTAATTTTATACTTTATCTATAAAAAGCAAACTATCAGCAGTATGGTTAATGAAACTCAATAAATAAGTCATACTTATATGAAGAATAATATAAAGGCTAAAAAAAGCACGCCGATAAAGCGTGCTTTTTTAATCAGTTATATCTAAGAGCTTTTTATATATCCAAAGTTATCTGCCCGGCTTCTTCTTCTGCCTGCAGCTTAAAGTCTTCTATTTTTTCCGGATTGACGGCAGGAAGACTATCCAGGGATTTAAGGCCGAAAGTTCTTAAAAATTCTTCGGTAGTTCCAAATAATATGGGTTTTCCGGGTGCATCCAGCCTTCCAACTTCACAGATTAAATTATATTCTATCAATTTATTAATGGCATGGTCAGATTTTACTCCGCGGATAGCTTCTATCTGAAGCTTTGTAATGGGTTGCTTATAGGCAATGATTGATAAAGTTTCCAGCAAAACATCGGTAAGTACATGTTTTTTAGGTATGCGGGTTATTTTTATTATGGTATCGTACATGGAAGCTTTTGTACACATTTGATATGCGCCGTCCAGTTCGATTATTTGAATTCCCCTGCTTTCGTCAGCATATTTGTCCATCATATTATGTATAATCTTTTTTGTCGTTTCTTCATCATGTTCTATGGCCTGAGCCAGACGGCTAAGTTCAACAGCTTCTCCCATTGTAAAAAGTATAGCCTCTATTTGTGCTTCTGCCTGCTTAAGTTCCACTAGAATCCTGCCTCCTCGATTTGTATAATGTCCGATGCCAGGTATTTAATCTTGATGTCATCAAATATTTTTTCCTGCTCTATCTTCATTCTTCCAAGCCTGATAAGTTCTAAAATCCCTAAAAAAGTAACTATAATTTCCATTTTTGAGCTTTGCTTTTCAAGCAAATTTCTGAAATAAAAAACTTTATGTCTTATACCGTATTCCTGTATTTTTGTAAAAACTTCGGTTAAATTGACATCTTCTCTTTCTATCTTGCCGAACTTGCTGCGAATGGGGTCTATCTTGTCAATTTGCCTTTTCATTATAGACCGGTATATTTCATGAAGTTTTTGTAAAGTAATATCGCCGATAATCTCACTGGGATCTATTTCTTCTTTAAAGTTTGCGATTTCTTTCGGGATGGTAGGCTGTTTAAATAAATATCTGGCGGCATCTTCCTGTTTTTCTTTTAATATTTCCGAAACATATTTAAACATTTTATATTCAAGAAGTCTTTCAACTAGTTCCTGCCTCGGGTCTGTCTGCTCTTCTTCGGGTTTTTCCTGAACAGGAAGCAGCATTCGGGATTTAATATTGATAAGTGTGGCAGCCATAACCAGAAATTCGCTCATGATTTCCAGGTTTTTATTTTCCATCTGACTTATGTATTCCAGATATTGCTCTGTAATTTCTACAATGGGTATATCATATATATTGATTTTATTCTTGTCTATTAAATGAAGCAGAAGGTCCAGCGGACCTTCGAATGCTTCCAGTTTTACAGGAATGCTCATAATGCTCCTTTCATCCGGGAAAAAATCTATACTTAATATTTTAATCGGCTTTTAAATTTATTACAACCAGTTCGGGAGGATTAAAAATTCGCGGCATGAAAGAATGGGTTCCCAAACCTCTGGATACAACCATATATCTCCCGTTATCTTCAAATAATCCGGCATCATACTTAGGGAAAAACCTTACCTGGGGCGAAATTATCCCGCCGATAAAAGGAAGCCGAACCAGGCCTCCGTGAATGTGGCCGGAAAGGACAAGATCTGCACCCCAAAGGATGTAATCTTTAAAATAAACCGGATTATGGGCTATGAGTATCTGGTAGCCTTCCCTGCTTCTTTTGCCTATTTTATCGGTTATATAATCCTGATTTAGGCTTTCGGACCGGCTTTTATAATAAGCATAATCAAGGGAAAGGCCGGTGATATTTAAGGTATTATTTTTATATTTAAGTGTAATGGTTTTATTATCAAGTATATATACTCCCATTTCCTTTAGTTTTGACTTAAAAACAGTCCAGGATCTTACAAGCTCATTATCCGGTATACCGTTTACATCCCGGTTATGTTCCAAATCCTCAAACCTCTGCTCGTGATTGCCGTAAGCAAAGTAAACCGGATAACGGTCGGATAAATCTTTGATAAGATTATATGCGTTGCCTGGATAACAGGGTTTTTTTTTGGTTATAAGATCTCCTGCTATTATAACAAAATCCGGATTTACTTTAAATATTTTTTGAAGCAAAGATCTGTTACCTTTCCCAAATCCGGTATTGTGAATATCGGAAAGAAGAACAAAAGAAATACCTTCGGAATCTATACCATTACCCTTAGAGTTAATGGTATATTCTTTTTTTACTATTATTTTCTGTTCTATTAAAGACCATATAAAAACAAGTAGTATTAAACCTGCAAAAATACATATATAAATCATGGTTTCTCCGGTTTTTAATATATTTTCAAATAAGAATTTTTTTATCCATTATACTATACCTGTATGATTAGAAACTGTCAACAGGAATGAAAACAGGATATTTTCGGAGGGTTATGGAAATTCTCCGTATAAATCATGTAATTA
>CAZIHC010000269.1:0-3417 GCA_964538605.1 uncultured Herbinix sp.
AAATTAAAATCGGGCTAATAGATTATGACAACAGTATTCTTTCCGAAAATTTTAAGTCTTATCTTACCCGGGAATTAAACTATGAGCTCATAGAACATGACAGCTTTGATTATCTTTCCAAATTATTGATAGACAAGGATATTTCGGTTATAATTGAAATACCTAAAGGCTTTTATGAAAAGTTTGCCAACGCAGAAGTTGAAAAATTAATTATTACTTCCACCGATGATTTTGAAAATGCAGCATTTACCGAGGCTTATATAAACAGCTATCTATCAGCCGTTCATATGTTGTCTGTAAGTTCAGAGGGTGATGAAGACGCATTTGGCCGATATCTGACCGAATATGAAAGTTTAAGTATTCCTGTTTATAAGGCAGGAACATTTTCCGGAGATACAAAGCAGTATATGGAAAGAGAAGGATTCCGTTACAGCATAGGATTTTATCTGATGATAGCATTTTCCCTGGCCATGGTGGTTTCTTACATCATTGCAGATGACAGAAAGAAGGGTATATATAACAGAATTGCCATAACTCCGGTAAAAGCCGTACATTATATAGCCGGAAACAGTATATTCGGTTTCTTTTTGCTGATGATTGAATCTTTAATTTTCTGCGGATTTTTGGCTGTTTTGGATGTAGATGTCGGAATTCCCGTTTATGAAATATTCTTGCTTATGACCCTGTTTTCTTTCTTTGTAACTTGTTTTGTCATAGACGCATCTATTATGATTAAATCTAAAAGCGGTCTTACCATGCTGATTATGGGATTTAACAATGTAGGTGCGATACTGGGAGGGGCGTATTTTACCCTGGATCTGGCTCCGAAGAATTTGCAGAATATCGCAAGGATTTTGCCGCAGTTCTGGATTACAGACGCTATAAACAAGTTACTTGATAATCCTGCGGCAGATATCAGCTATAATGTAATAATTTTATTGCTGTTTACCTTACTTACATTTTTAATTGGGGCGGTCTTGTTTTCACAAAATTATAAAAGAGGTTAGACTATTTTATGTTGGATTTACCGGTCCTGTATCTCATCGCAAAAATGGCAGCAGTAGCTGCTTCATATCTGGCTGAAAGCCGGGCTAGGACGGATGTGGTGGCATCAATTATATCTGTCCTTAGCTTTAGCTGCGTTTTTGTGCTGGAACTTTTGTTGGAACGGCTGTTAAAAAGAAAATCATTTATTTATATTACTATAATCTCATCAATAATTGCCTGTTTTATAATCGGAATCGAGTTTTTGATGCCTCTGGCGGCGGTTTTGATTATGCATCTGATTGACCTGGCCGTATCCGGGAAAATGTATTACCAGGTAGTTGCGGCCGTTTTGGGATTGTTTCTGCTTATTTATCCGCCCGGTATGAATGGTATTATTTTGACTGTATTTTTAATATTGACTGTTATACTGATAAGGGCAGTGCTTATTAAACTAAATGAGTATATACATAAAAATGAAATGCTTCAGGAAGAGATTATGAGACTGGAGAATAAAATATCGGACCTGAAAAATATGATGAAAAATATAAAGACGGCTGTTTCCATGGAAGAGAGAAACAGGATTGCAGCCAGGATTCACGATGAAATCGGTCACGGAATATCAGGAAGCATTATACTTTTGGAAGCTGCCATGCTGCAGATGAAAAACGGACAAAACAAGGCATTAGACAGCATAGAGAAGGCTGTAAAAAATCTTCGGGAAAGTGTGGATGAAATCCGGACAGCCCTTAGAGAGGAAAGGACGGACCGGTATCTTATCGATATACATGATATCAGTGTAATTCTTGATGATTTTAAGGTCAAATATAATATATCAACCCGTCTTAAAACATCGGGTGATTTATCAAATGTTGGCCCGCAAATATGGTTATGCATTCATGATAATCTGAAGGAATGCCTGACAAATGTGCTGAAGCACTCAAATGCCACCGAGTTTGTTCTAAACATCCAGGTTTTTAATAAAATCATAAAAGTCGAATACAAGGACAACGGTAAAACGGGAAACAACTTTGAAAAGCATCTGGGACTGGAGGCTATTGAAGAGCGGACGGCCAATGCAAAAGGCAGATGCTTTATAACCAAGGATGAAAACGGGTTTTGCGTTACGAATATTTTTTCTTATTAATATATTAAAATATCGTTAACATATGGGAATATTTCTTTTATATTGGTTAAATTTTTGCTATCAACATATCTACTGGTTAAATTAATATAAAATGTTTTTTAACTTAAATTTAATTTGATTAGAAGGACTTTAGTTTAATTCAAAATGAGTGAAATGTTTGATTTTAATTGAATGGGGAGATAGGTTTGATACGGGTGCTTCTTGCAGATGACGATGCTATTGTAAGAGAAGGATTAAAAATGATTCTTGAAACACAGGATGATATGGAATGTATAGGAGCGGCCAAAGACGGCCAGGAGGCGGTCGAACTGGCAAAGGAATTAAAGCCTGATGTGGTACTTTTGGATATAAGAATGCCAGTAATGGACGGAATTAAGGCAGGAAAAGAAATTATGGATAAGGGACTGTCAAATCCTTTGCTTCTTACTACCTTTGACGAGCCTGAACTGATTTTAAAAGCCCTGCAGGCGGGAATTAACGGATATATTTTAAAAAACAGTCCGGCTGAGAGGATTCTTTCCGCTATAAGAGTAATAAATACCGGTGGCACCGTATTCCAGAAAGACATACTTGAATTTATAAGAAGCAGGATCTCCGTGAATAAAACTGAAAAAAATATATTTGAGATGCTTCTTTCGCCCAGAGAACTGGAGATAGCGGAACTGATAGCAGAAGGTTTGTCCAATAAAGAAATAGGAGAAAAACTGTTTTTGTCAAACGGAACGGTTCGAAATCACATCAGCGCAATTTTGGAAAAAACGGGACTGGAACACAGGACTCAAATTGCCGTTTATTATCTTAAGAATTTTTAGGAACTTATAATTTAAGTGCCGATTTCAGGCCTATTAATGAAAAAAGGTTGATTATAAGTATTTCCGATATATAACTTTTGATATTCTATTTATGATTTTTTGATATATCTATATTTAATGTGTTTAAAAATACCTTCATAAAAATTTTTTAATATATCATTCTATATAAAAGCAGATATATTGTTAGATGTATTATTTCAGATATGTCATTTCAGAAATTTTATTACAGATATATTATTTAAAATATATTATTGAAAATATATCTTCCGGAGTTTGGTTATGCAACGGCTGCCGGAAGATTTTTATTTTATCCGATTTATCAGCTAAGTAAGGTCTTATTTATAGCTTGTATTAAAATAATATGATGTTTTTAAGATATTCCCGATATAATTTATAATCCCCTGATATAATTTATAATCGATAGCGTCAAGAAGTTTGTGTAAACTACTTCTTGTATGTATAAGTTAGTTTTCA
>CAZIHC010000270.1:0-3414 GCA_964538605.1 uncultured Herbinix sp.
CTGGATTGCTGCCCGTCTCTGAATGTTGTATCGGTAATGAATATTTCTTTTGGGAAATTGTGTGGTACTATTCTGTCGTTGAATGCAATTTTCGGGACTTCATCATAAGGAAACAAATTGCGAAACGTATTAGGCTCATCGACATCAACCAGTCTGTAGATGGGCTCTTCCAGCTGAAGCAGGTTATTTTGCGGATTAATAGTTACTTTTCTCTGTTCCATTGTCTACTCTCCACTCCCTTGTATTTTTATTCACAATCATGATTTGTATAATTGTATACAATAATACATGTAATGTCAATCCTGAATTTGAAAATATTACCCTTTAAAATAAAAAAATCGCAGTTGCAGACCTAAGCCCGTTTAACAAAGATATTTACGATAAGCTAAAGTCTGTTCTGCGAATGTAGATACCAATAGAAATCAATTTTATTAAGTATATTTACTTAGAAAAATATGGGAGTATATACGGATATATGTATAAATATCAAATCATCGAAGATTTCAATAAACTTAATGAAGTTCCAAATCCAAAAGCCAGAAACAATGCAGATTTTAATGAAAATACGGGAAAAATCACTGCCAAAACAATGGCTACGGACATAACAAATATTCTTATACTTACGGCTATAATTTTTTTCATACCGTACAACTCCCCTGCTTCCATATATTTACTATTATTTCAATATTATAAAAGCAATTTAACGTATGTCAACTAAATTTTTCATACAAAAACTGCCCAATAAGTTTAACATACTCTCGGACAGATTTTTTTGATTATTTGCTTATTAGAGGTATACTAAAATGAATAATTTAATATCAGATAATTTACATTTAAACAAGTTACAAAATAACTAATATTAGTTCATAAATAATAGGTACTACTATGGCCGGCAAAAGATTTCCGGTTTTTATTTTCTTACCGAAAATCATATTTATACCTATTGCAAAAATAAGTATAGACCCAATAAAAGAAAGATTTGACACCAGCCTCTGTGTTAAAAACGGTTCGATAATTCCCGCAGCAAAAGTAATAATCCCCTGATATAAACCTACGGGAATTACTGAGAAAAATACGCCTATACCAAATGTAGATGCAAAAAATATGGCGGTTACTCCGTCTATAAGGCCTTTGGCAAGAAGCATGGACGGATCTGCAGAAAGTCCGTCTTTAATTGAACCTATAATAGCCATAGCTCCTACACAAAACAGCAGGGAACTGTTTACAAAGCTCTCCACAAATCCTTTTTCCTTGCCGTTTGAAAGTTTTAACTTGCCTTTTAGCCAAACGCCGACCCTGTCAAGTTTTTCTTCAATATTGACAGCCTCACCGATCAGGCTGCCTATTGCTAAAGACACTATCATCAGCATCATATTGGAACCGGACAATTTCCCGTCATCCACCACGAGAAGGCCTTCCAATGCTCCTACAATACCTATAAACATCACCGCAAGCCCAAGAGCACTCATAATAGTTTCCTGAAAGCGCTGCTTAAGGCCCCCTTTTATCAGTAGTCCTACGGTTGAGCCGATCAAAATTAAAGCTATATTACCTAATGTACCTAATCCTATCATAATTATCCAGCACCGGATTACCGGCTATCCTCCCTGTCATACTATACAAGCCCGGTCGTTTGCTCAACTTCCCTCATGGCAAGTATAGTTTTTTCAAAAAGCTTGTCCAATTCCCAGCCAAGCATATTGGCCCCGTTGCTTATAACCTCCCTGGAGCAGCCGGCAGCAAACTTTGGCGTTTTAAATTTCTTTTTTACCGAACTTACTTCAAGGTCCATTGTGCTTTTTGAAGGCCGCATAATGGCTGTGGCCCCAATTAAACCCGTAAGCTCATCTACCGCATACAGAACTTTTTCCATCTCATGTTCCGGTTTTATATCGCAGCAGATACCGTATCCGTGGCTTGCCACCGCATGAATAAGTCTTTCATCCAGCCCTCGGTCTCTCATAATTTCCTGAACTTTTATGCAATGCTCATCAGGGTACATCTCAAAATCAAGATCATGAAGAAGACCGACTATTCCCCAAAAATCCTCTTCTCCATGACCTAACTCCCGGGCAAAATATTTCATAACCCCTTCAACGATTCTGGCGTGTTTTAAATGGAATTCATCCTTATTGAATTCGCATAACAAATCCCAGGCTTCTTCTCTGGTAGGTATCTTTCCCATTGTCATCATCCTTCCGCTTATTTTACATAATGCATATTTATTCGTTAAGTATGAATATACAACAATGAAAAAGGAATTACAAGCCCTATCTGTCATTTAGTCCGACCAAATCTTTAATAACTTCACCGGCTATAATAAGTCCTGCAACCGAAGGAACAAAGGCAACACTTCCGGGTATCTGCCTTCTTGCCGTACATTTTCTTGCTGTTCCGGGAGGGCATATGCAATTGCTTTTACAGCTTATCCTCATATCCTCTACGGGTTTCATAGCCGGTTCTTTTGAATATACTACCTTAAGAGATTCGATTCCTCTTGCTTTCAGCTCTTTTCTCATTACTTTTGCCAGAGGACAAATAGATGTTTTATATATATCCGCCACCTCAAACTTCGTGGGATCAAGTTTATTTCCCGCGCCCATGCAGCTTATTACCGGAACATTTTTTTCTTTGCATCGTACTATTATCTCTATTTTACCCGATACCGTATCTATGGCATCCACCACATAATCGTACTGCGAGAACTCAAACTGATCGGCAGTTTCTTTTGTAAAGAAACACTGATGAGTTACCACCTGGGCTTTCGGATTAATCTCCAGTATCCTTTCTTTCATAACCTCGACTTTAGGTTTTCCTACGGTTTTTCTAGTAGCTATAAGCTGCCTGTTAAGATTAGTCAGACACACTTTATCGTCGTCAATCAGATCTATGTATCCGACTCCGCTTCTTGCCAGAGCTTCCACAGTAAAACTGCCGACCCCTCCGATACCAAACACAGCAACTCTTGAATTATTTAGCTTTTCCATAGCTTCTTTACCAAGCAATAATTCTGTTCTTGAAAATTGGTTAAGCATTAATATCCTCCCAAAAAATAAATCCAGTTTATATTATATAAATTTATAGGGTGCTGCCATATGAAGGAAAACCCTGCTATAGCAACACCCCGGTTTTTAGCTTATTTCTTCAAAGTCTTCCTTACCGACACCGCAAAGAGGGCAAACCCAGTCATCAGGAAGATCTTCCCACTTAGTTCCGGGAGCTATTCCGTTATCGGGATCGCCCAATTCTTCATCATAAATGTAACCACAAGCAGTACACTCAAATTTTCTCATAATAATATACCTCCATATGTTAGTAAATATTATTAGTTACACTTTATGTATACCACAATACTTTTAAAATCTCAAGCACCATTCTACCCAAGCGTCATATATTTCTTGCCCATCGGCTCCG
>CAZIHC010000271.1:0-3395 GCA_964538605.1 uncultured Herbinix sp.
TTATTATAAATCTCGGTATGATAACAAACTCTGGATTTGAAGCTCAATTGCAGTTGAAAAATGACCTTATAAAGAGTACGGCCGAAGTAATTGATACATATGTCCTTAATAAGTCATTCTATCATGGTGCGGACTTCTCAATCGGTACTGCAGCTGGTATATTCAGAAGTATAATCAGCATCCTCCTGGTTTCAGTTTCAAACAGGATAGCAAAAGCCTTTGGCCAGGAAAGATTATATTAGGAGGGTGGGCATGACATGAAACAAGTTGAAACGATTAAAACAAACAAGAAAAATAAAATAAAAAAGAGTCCGTACGACATAGCGTTTATAATTGTAAATACAATAGTACTTACGATATTTTGTATAGTAACTTTGTATCCGATATTAAATACTTTGGCTATATCATTTAATGAAGCGGTTGATACTCTGACAGGCGGAATTCGTTTATGGCCAAGAAAATGGACCGTTCAAAACTATAGAACCGTTTTAAATATGAGAAACCTCATGAGAGGTGCCTATATATCGGTTCTCAGAACGGTTATCGGAACCGTAGTGCAAACATTTGTAACTGCCATGCTGGCTTACGTGCTTTCCAGAAAAGAATTTTATTTCAACAGACAGGTATCTTTGATTTATGTTATTACCATGTATGTTAATGCAGGTATCATTCCTACCTTGCTGCTTTATCAAAAATTAGGCCTTACCAATACATTTTGGGTATATATCATACCCGGTCTGGTATCTGCATTCAACATGATAGTTATCCGTACATACATGAACGGTTTGCCGGACAGTTTCGTAGAATCGGCCCAGGTTGACGGGGCAGGGCATGTAAGAATATTCCTGCAGATAATATTGCCATTATGTAAACCTGTTTTGGCGACGGTTGCCCTGTTCGTAGCTGTAGGCCACTGGAACTCATGGTTTGATGCAATGATTTATAATGCACAAAGAGAAGATTTAACAACTTTGCAATATGAGCTGATGAAGCTTTTATCAGCCGTGTCGCAGCAATCAGGGGATCCGAATGCCGTTAAACATGCCTCCAATATGGTAACACCGGAATCTGTCAGAGCTGCGGCAACAATGGTAACAGCGTTACCTATCGTATGCCTGTATCCTTTCCTTCAGAGATACTTTGTAACCGGTTTAACAATCGGTGGTGTTAAGGAGTAAAAGTTTTATTAAGACTTTTCCCCCAAAGCGATATAATAAACCGAGGCTGTCTCAAAATGAAATGACATTTTGGGACAGCCTCACTTCATAATATTAAAGGGTTACCTTAATTTAAAAGTAATAAACTGAAAAGAAAGCAGGTATTAACGGCTTATGTTTTTATTTATATAAATATATCCGGCTTATTTAATGATAAGCTCATTCAAGGCAAAGGAAACTTTACATGATAATTAATGTAGTATATGCTATACTTGAATTAATATTTAATCTTTGTAAAATGATAATATATGGTGTTAGTATATAACTGTGGACATGAAAAGTTTAACACGATACAATCGATATATAGAAAGGTGTGTTAAACAATGTCCAAAAATGGTATCCGTTATTCAGAAGAATTTAAGCAGCAAATAGTAGATTTATATAATTCAGGTAGTTCTGTTAATTACCTAAGTCGCGAGTATGGCGTATCAAATGTAACTATATATAAATGGGTTAAAGACTTATCTCCAGTTAAAGTATCTGATAAGGAGCAAATCACAGCTAAGGAATACGAAAAAATGAAAAAGCGTATTGCTGAGCTTGAAATGGAGAATGAAATCTTAAAAAAAGCTACCGCCATATTTGCAAGAAAACGATAAGAGAAATCGTTTCTTTCATCAACAAATACAAAACAAAATATACTATAAAGCTTTTATGTAAAGCCTTAAAATTCCCTAGAAGTACTTATTATAAGGCTATCCATGATATACCTTCAAAACGAAAGATTGAAGCCGATAGTTTAAAAGAAGAAATCCGTAAAATACATGCGGACAGTAAATGCCGATATGGAGCTCCGAAGATATATAAAATCCTTAAAGCAAACGGTAAAAATATAAGTCTAAAAAGAGTCCAGCGTTATATGTCAGCTATGGGGCTTCGTTCTATCGTTGTAAAGAAGTTTCGTCCACACTCATCAAAATCAAGTGTAGAAGAAAAAGAAAATATATTAAATAGAGATTTTAAGGCCACAGCAATTAACCAAAAGTGGTGTGCTGATATAACTTATGTGTACACCATAAAAGATGGTTGGACCTACCTTGCTACAGTCATGGATCTCTATAGCAGGAAGATTATTGGCTATGCATATGAAACTTCAATGACAACGGATTTAGTAATAAAATCGCTTGAAAACGCATGCCTAAATGTTAAATCAACAAAAGGCATCATACTGCATAGTGACCTTGGAACACAATATACCAGTCAACAATTTCAAGAATTATTATTAAAAAAGGGAATAATACATTCCTTTAGTCGTAAAGGAAATCCTTATGATAATGCATGTATTGAATCCTTCCATTCTATTTTAAAGAAAGAAGAAGTAAATCATAATAAATATTATGATTACAAAACAGCCCGAAGGGCAATATTTGAATTTATTGAATCTTGGTATAACCGAAAAAGGATTCATGGTTCACTTAATAATATGACTCCAAATGCAGTTCACAATGGAGCTGCATAGGAAGTTAAACTTTTTATGTCTACTTTATTGACGTAAGTCCAATAGAATATATTTTTAAATATTAAATAATTGATTAGTGAAAAAATTTATTAATATATAATTTTAGCCATAAGGATTCAATGAAATCATTTTTCTTTTGAAAACATTATTCATTGGAAATAATTTTTTATCTCAAAATTTATTTCTGTAAAAAGGATTAAGCTGCGTATGAAACTGTCTCTGATTTGTGTGGGTAAAATTAAAGAAAAATATCTTAATATGGGGATTGATGAATATAAAAAAAGGCTTGGGAGATATTGCTCTCTGGAAATTATTGAACTGGCGGATGAAAAGACTCCGGATAATGCTCCTGCAGCCGTTGAAGAGGGTATAAAAAGGACGGAAGGAACAAGGATTCTAAAGGCAATAAAAGAGGATTCATATTGTATAGTGTTGGATATAAAGGGTAATATGTTATCTTCGGAAGAATTAGCCGGGCATATGGAAAAGCTTTTTGTTACGGGAAAAAGTCATATCAGTTTTGTGATAGGAGGGTCACTTGGGCTTTCTGATGATGTTTTAAAAAGGGCGGACTTTCGTCTAAGTTTTTCTAAGATGACCTTTCCCCATCAACTTATGCGTATGATCTTGCTGGAACAGGTTTACCGGGCTTTCAGGATTATAAATAATGAGACATATCATAAGTAGAAATTAAAATAAATTTTATTTTAAAGTAATCA
>CAZIHC010000272.1:0-3391 GCA_964538605.1 uncultured Herbinix sp.
TGAACAAAAAGGAGCCATACAACTTGTAAGTGAAGATGTAGGCATGATAAAAGAAAATAACACCCCTGACAATATGGATAATGAAACCGATGATTCATCCCTATACGATAAAAACACTCAGGTTATTAATACTGCTTTTTATAAAATGTAATTACAGGAGAATCATATATGTCTTATATGGATAGATGGTCCTATCATATTAAACGTTTCGAATCCTATAAAGATTTCATGTTTCTTTCAAATGAAACCTGTAACTATAAATTCCGGTTATTTAAAACATGCAAAAATCACGAACAAATATATATTTTAGGAAAAATTATGCAAAGAAAAAAGAAACGTAAGCTGTTATATTCGTAGAATGCAGAAAAAGCCGTAGGCCTAAATGTTAGGCCGTACGGCTTTTTTGGTGTCAGGCACCGTTAATAAATTGTAAATAAACTGTTAATATATTGTAACCAAAACTCTAATTTTGTTCATATTTTCTTAACCGTACCTGACACAAAAGTTGAGTCATTGAACCCATAGGGCAATAAACACACCATGATCTGGGTTTGAATAATATCATAGTTATTAATCCGAGTATCGTTGAAGTAAGCATAACACTGTAAAATCCAAAGGCAAACTGAGAAACCCAGGCAGGAGCCCATGTTGCCCTGTATGCCCAGCTCCAGGGTACTCTAAAAACCCATAATAACTTTACTGTTTCCGACAGCCCTCTTGCGTCTTTAAAGACCAAAACGGTCACTATTATCATCTGGAAAAACATAATCATGAAAAACGCAAGAAAACCGTATCTGAACCACTTTGTAGTCATCCATCGAGGCATAGGCTTGTTACGGGATAAACGAAACTTTTTTCCAAGCAGCGAAAACAGCTGCCCTCTTCCGCAATACTTATTGCAATAAGCCTTCGTTCCTTTCGCTGCCGATATTACAAGAGGAATAAAGAAACACAACAATCCAAGCCATGCAAACAGTATATTAAAAAATCCCAGTATAAGAAACAATGCCGACACTGTCCACATATACTCATACCATGGCTTTTTCATACTCCCACCTCCAATCTTTCAACCTTTATTATGGAAGCGGGACATTCTTTAGCACATATGCCGCAGCCTATACACCTGCTTTCATCTACAACGGCATATAATCCTCGCCAAATGCTTATTGCTTTTCTTGGGCATACTTTTTCGCAACTGCCACAGGCCACACATACAGCCTTATCAATCTGTGCTAATCTTTTTGCCATATCACCTTAACCACCTTTTTAGTTGTGATATGGCAAAGATATCATTTTGTAATAAATTTTTCAGTGATTAAGTTACATTAATGATAATCTTCCGTCCTGCATCTGAAATACTACGTCCGCTTTTTGAGCTATGGAAAGATCATGGGTTACTATAACTACGGCCAAATTATCTTTGTGGGCCAGATCGGTAAGAAGTTTTACGACAATATCTCCGTTTGCCACATCCAGGCTTCCGGTGGGCTCATCGCCAAGCAAAAGCTTGGAACCGGTGGCAAGGGCTCTTGCTATAGCTACTCTTTGTCTTTCACCGCCGGATAACATGTTGGGAAATCTTTTGCAGTGGTCTTTACTTAAGCCGACGCTTTCAATATGCTTCATGGCTATTTCCCTGGCTTCGGAATGTTTCATACCCTTTAACTCCAAAGGGAAAATTACATTTTCAAGCACGGTCATTAAGGGGAATAAGTTAAAGGTCTGATAAATGACGGAAGCCTTATCTCTTCTGTACTCCTCAAGACTTAATTTATGTATTGATTCACCTTCGTATAATATATCCCCTGACTTTGGAAGGGTAAGTCCTGCCATCAAAGACAGTAAAGTGGATTTGCCGGACCCTGATTTTCCGATTATAGCATGTACTTTTCCCTGTTTGATTTCTAAGTTTACATTTTTAACCGCATCAACGGTCTGATACTGGTTTTGATAACTGTACGAAACATCGATTAATTTCAAAATTCCCATTTTATCCTCCATTTATTACTGTTTTATATGACGGATAATTAATCTTTGGCAAACAGGATATCAAGTAAATCAGCCTTGCCAAGTATAGTTAAAGCAAGCCCTGTTCCCAATAGATAGCTTAAGATAAAGAAGCCTAAAGAAACCCTGTAATATTCAAAATACTGCGGGACTATCAGGCCGAATATAATAACCGGTATAAGACCGATTAAAAACAGGATAAGTTGTTCCATAAAGAACGATAGGAATACAAATACCTTTTTTGCTCCCATACTTCTCATAATGGCAAGTTCGCTTACACGGTTGCGGATAAGCAGGTATGATACAATAAATCCGATTATTCCAAACAATATGTACATAACAGGAATCAAGGTATCCATCATCTTTATATAATTGTCCAGGGTTTTAATGGTTTCCTCCAGATTTTTATCCTGTATAACTATGGCTGTCCGGATGAATTTAATTATCCCTGCTTCACTATACCCTTGATTTGCAAGATATTCTTTGAAAGAATCCAATTTTTCGGTATTTTTCAAAGTAAATGTGGCTGATCTTACACTTCTTGGAATTACTTCGTTCCAGACCGTATCCCAAGTATAGTCTACTTCCATTTCAGGATCAACCGGATAATAGAAATCCACAAAATAATTATGATCATAACTCATTACCCAGGGAACATATATTACATCCGACTGCCAGGTTTGATTGTATATTCCTATTACCAATAAATCAATGACGCTGCATATTGCATATTTATCGTATACATCCCAAGCGGTAATACGAATTGTATCGCCCAAATTAATTCCATTTCCTTCTGCAAACTTGCTGGGTATAATGGCAACATTCTCCTGCAGTCTTAAAGAATTAAAGTCATAGCCCGACAGAAAATCGACATCATAACTTGTACTGCTAAAGAATTCAGGCGTATATCTGATATCATCTGCATAGGCCAGTTTGGGCATTCTGGTTATTGCGTTAAGGAACCAGTCAAATCCAAATGCATCTTTATGAACTCGTATATTTGGAATTGAAGGAATATCCTTATTTTCTGCACCGTCGTTTGTTCTGGAAATTCCCATATATTCATAATGTACGGCCGTATACAGATACATTTCTTTAAAAAATTCGGAAGATTCCAGTAATTTCTTTCTCTCTTCCGTCGCCTTTAAGGAAGTAAACTCTCCTTCATTTTGCAGTTCTTCATATATCTTGTCCCATGACATTCGATATGAATACTCCGGATCTATAAGACGGTATATGTCATATTGCAGGTCCAATCCGCCGATATCTCTGGTTTCGTTTTTAAATGTCGTCATATAAGCATTTACAGGTATATTATCGTACACGTTTGCCCTTTTAACTTTCTGCAGATTCGAAATAAAACCGAGTAACACAAGAAATACCG
>CAZIHC010000273.1:0-3384 GCA_964538605.1 uncultured Herbinix sp.
GGGCTTTTTGTCCGAAACTTTCCAAGAGGTATCTTAGCATTGCTCCCTTAGGATGCCATAATATTAATCCCTGGCCGATATCATTTGAAGCAGAAAACAGCCTTAATTCATTGCCTAAGATTTTGTGGTCCCGTTTTGCTGCCTCTTCAAGAAAGTTCTTATATTCCATAAGCTCATCTGCTGTAGGAAACGCTATGACATAAATTCTTTGAAGTACACGGTTATTTGCATTATCATCCTCATATACTCCTGAGTAGCTTCGCAGTTCAAAGGCACAATTAAGATCGTCGGCATACACTTGCTTTCCTATTTCTTCAAAAACCTTCGGGACAAGCGGAGGAATATCATAGTCGCAATAGAACCCCTCGCCGCTTTCCATAAATTTAATACATTTTGCTTCATGAAAATATTTTCTTACCGCTTCTGTCAGTCTGTCTGCCAATAATTTTTTATAACTTACCATAAACTCATCTCCTCATTTTAATTTAATTTTTATTATTAAAATGAAGAGACAGCGGTCAGCCGCTCCTGGGAATAATCAGCCATTATTCCTTTAATCATCGGAGCAATCACCCCCTTTATATTTAAAATTTCATATGTCTTATAATTTATAGTAAATTAAAAACACCCTGCACTTTTTATGGTGCAAGGTGTTTATCTATCTCCTTGCAACCACACGACCTTAAGGGCTGGCCTTTGTCGTTGGTTGCATTAACAACTAACTTCAAAGGCAGCCCTAGCCGGTAGTGGTGGTTGCAAATATAGATTTCAATACGGCAGAAATGTTCATAAACATCACCATACCTCCAAGTTTAATATATAATATCAAATACCATTCATATTTTCAATACCTGGAAAAAGAATTGCATACAAAACTTTCCAGGTGAACTATTGTTATTTTGACGAAACACGGACTCTCTGCCGGTAAAATTATATCCGCCAGTGTTCTTTAAAAACTAACCAAAGGTTTGAACTGAAAATTAATATTCAATAGGATATTGTGAAGAAAAATCCTATCGAATAAAAAGCCGATATTACAACTGCAGTATTATACCTGCTCTCTTATAAGCATCGGTGGAACCCTGTTAAGGATATCTCCGGTTGCCTTGTCATCCAAAATCCAGGTTTCTATTTCATGTTTATAAATCACAAGAGGCATTCTGTTATGAACATCCTTCATGGATTCATTGGCCTGTGTCGTTAATATCACAAACCGCATCTCATCCTGATAATATGAAAAAATCCCGGCCATATAAAGGGTATCGGTTCCTTCCAGCCTGAATAAAAACTTTCGTTTTTCGCTGTCCCATTCATAAAAACCCGTGGAAGGTATGACACATCTGCGGTTAATAACACTGTCCCTGAATGTTTTCTTTTCAAAAACCGTCTCAGAGCGGGCATTTATGATTACGCCCTTTTTATCAAATTTGGGAAATCCCCAGATACTTAAAACCGGAGATGCTTGATTTTCTTCTTCTACCAGAACAGGAACCTGATGGGTAGGAAATATCTCTCCGGTATTAAATATCTTTCCCCGAACCTTGGCATTCAGTTTTTCAAGCATTTCCCGGATTTCCTCACTTTGCTCCACCGTAAAATTATACCTTCCACACATATAAATACCCCGCTTTTCATACTTTTATTTTTTTATTATTTTATTTACTGTTTTATTCTTACTCATACATCCTTACAAAAGGTGCTTTAATATTATTAATTTATTATAAATGCCTTCTCATAAACCCCATATTTTATATTTTCCCAAATAGCAATTATATATTGTATTTTCACAGGTTTCTATTATTTTATCTTATTCTCAAATCCACGTTTCATATATGTCTTTCTCAGATTTCCATTTCATATAAAGCCATGCCGCATTCTTCAAGACTTTTTACTATCTTAAAGCCTGCATTTAAATATATCTGCTTTATCTCTTCCTCATCGATACCGATATCCAAACGAATATACCCGACACCTTATGTGCGGCAAATTTCTTTTAACCTTCAATTACTCTCTTTGTCATTCCCTGATGGCTAATTTTCTTCGCACACATATTTTTGAAAATTGGTTACTTCATATTCTTTCGCATCAGGCCACCACAAGAAATCACGTCACTGCAGTAAGCTGCAGGTATTTTCTCCGTTAATTTTCCCTACATAAGTTCTCCTCTTTTGCTTTATCGAATAAAAGCTTTAAGATGCAGAAATGAAATGTATAATACCGCAAACCGCCCCGGTACAATTAAGTTGCAAATCTTTTGGTTCCGTTAAGTTAATTATAAGGAATTCAATGTATTATGAGAAGTGGGTTAGCCCACTTTTTGTCTTATCCCCTTATACTTATCCGAAATCTTGCCCAACTTTTACTGTTATTCCCATCTATCCCAAGAATCCTATATGGTTTTGTCGAAATTTATTATTTACAATTAATAATATATCTATAAAACCGGCAAAACAGCCAATATTAAGGAGGTAATCATGAAAATATTAAAAAAGTCAGCGGCATTTATTGTCACTGTACTTTTCATCCTAACGGTCCTATCATCAAATGTTTATGCCGCTGATTACAAAGTAGTTCCGAAAGATTCCCTATATCATATAGGTATGCTTTTTAAAACACCGGTTAGTACCCTAAAATCCGATAATAAATTAAACTCCGACACAATATATCCCGGACAGGTACTTAAAGTTCCTGCCGAAGTTTATACCGTAAAAACCGGGGATTCTTTGTATCTCATAGCCCAAAGGTTTAATATTTCCCTTGCAGACTTAAGAAAGGCCAATAATAAATGGGATAATCAGATTATTCCCGGACAAAAACTTCTCCTTCCCGGAATCAAACCTACTGACAGTTCCGCAGCCACCTCTTCGAGTGGCAAAACAGTAATTTCTTATAAGGATTCTGAGGTAGATTTACTGGCAAGGCTTATATCGGCAGAAACTACCGGTGAACCCTATGAAGCCATGGTAGGGGTAGGTGCCGTAGTCGTTAACAGGGTTAAAAGCCCTGATTGGCCAAACTCCATCAGTGCGGTCATAAACCATGTAACCGGAGGCTATTATCAGTTTACCCCGGTACAGAACGGCTATATCAAAAGCCCTCCCACCGATGATACTATTCGTGCCGCCTGGGCAGCCCTCTATGGCAGCGACCCCAGCAAAGGGGCATTATTTTACTATGATAAAAGCTCAACCAACCAATGGATTCGTTCAAAACCGGTGACTGCCAAAATCGGATCAATGATATTTGCAAAATAATTAACTGAAAAATGCCTTCCTAGCCTGCTTTATAAAGATAAATTTACTTTCTTACAGCATAAAGCAGCCCCGAAGGCATTTTTTCTTAATGCAAAAAACCGTTTGACTTTTTTTCTTTTTTGATTATGAT
>CAZIHC010000274.1:0-3375 GCA_964538605.1 uncultured Herbinix sp.
AAGCCATTATAAACGCAACCGCGATTACTAAAACCCAGCTTATTATTTCTTTAATAATACGCTTTTCCATAACGTCACTCCTTTTGTTATAAAACACACGAAATATTTAATACATCAGTACAGTGAAATATCAGGGCTTAATACAACACCCCAGAATGCAGGCTTTTGCAGCAAGTAATTGTCAAAAAGCAAGGGATAATTCGGTTCACCGGGTTTATTAAGCCAGGATATATCATCGGAAAGTCCCCAGAAGGTAACATTTGAAATATTTGCTGCCTTTGACTCTGCAATATTCTTCAAGAACATAAATAATCTCTTATACCTTTTTGCCTGCCTTAGAAATTCTTCCTCTGATTTTACCGTAAGGCTCATATCCAATTCAGTAATATGAATCTCCAGTCCAAGCTCACCGTACTCTCTTATTGATGTATCAATATCTATCAGAGAAGGACTGTCTATCGTTATATGTGTCTGCAAGCCTATACCGTCAATCAGTCCTTTTTCCTGCAATCCCTTTACCAGTTGCTTGATATATCTGAGTTTACCTTTTTCTTCTGTATTATAATCATTATAAAATAGTTTAACTTCAGGATCTGCATATTTTCTGGCAAACTCAAATGCCTTTTCTATATATTCCGGTCCTATTACCTGATACCATAGACTGTCCTTGGTTCTAAGCCCGTTATCATCCCCGCCGTCGGGATTTACAGCCTCATTTACCACATCCCATGCATATATAAGACCCGGATATTTGGTCTGTGTGTATTCCAAAACCTGCCTTATGTAGTTTTCCATACGTTTAAGCATCAATTCTCTGGATACCAGCGGGGCATTCTCATCCCTGGAATATCCTTCGGCAAAAAACCACCTGGGAGTTTGGCTGTGCCATACTAAAGTATGGCCTCTTACCGGTATATTTGCTTCTTTGGCAAATTCTAAAATAGGCTCTGCTTTGCTGAAGTTAATTGCAGGGTTATCGTTATATTTCGGATCGGAAATACAAGTTGCATAATCAAGCAAACTGTCCGGTTTAAGTTCGTTACCCGGTGTCAGGCTGTTAAACTGCTGTTTTATAAGTTCCCGGCGGTTAGGCGGAATTTCACCGGCAGTAACCGCAACACCCATGCTAAAGATGTCCTTATACACTTCTTTAAGTGAAGGTATTTCACCTCTGTCTACATTGGCCGTTTCATGGGACAAAACTATGCCGTCCACATAGAAGTCAATAAGCTCGCCCCCCGCAAATCCTGTTTCAAAATATACACTTGCCGACCTTGTCCCCTGGGGAAGGATAATGCTTCCGTTTAATTCTGTCCATTCGCCCCTTTTTGCCATAGCCGATGCAAAACTTAGATACTCATTATTATTTCTTTCAACTTTACAGTCAAACTGAATATGATCCGGGCCTGTATCATAGTATACCCAGGCATTTATCAGGTATTTTTCACCGTCTTTTAAAAGCTCAGTAAGATTAACTGTCGCCCCGTTCCAAAGGGCCGTCCTGCCGCTTACATAAAGGGATTTTCCACCGGTCTTGGCCTGAGTATTTACTATCTCCACCTTGGCGGCACCCCTGCCGGTAAACTTTGTCGTTTCATTTTCAAAATCTTCTTCGTATATAACTTCCTCGTTTACTTCCACTGTTCCCATATGCATCTTATACTCTACAGGCTCCGCTGTTGTATTGATATTTTCTTCTGCCTCTCCGTTATCGAAAAGATCTGACGAATCAGATGAATCCGATGTATCAGATGAATTAGGCTGTATTACCTCTACGGTATTTTCATCTTTTACAGTTTCTTTTGAATTGGTTTTACACCCTCCCAATATTACTGTAAAAAGCAATATCGCTATTAACAGATAACACATTCGATATGTGCTTTTACTCATGGCTCCCCAACTATACCATGATTCTGACATTTATGGTATAGCCGCTTTTCTCCTTTCTTTTGTTAATCAAAAATCCCTATGCAAATTAATATTACCACAAATATTTAGTTGTAACAATTATTTTAATAAATTTTACCAATTCATCACACATTATAAATTTTACATATATATAATATAGGAGGTAATTGTATGCATGACTGTGAACTGATTTCGTTTATAACCGCTGTGGCTTGTACCATAATTAAATGTTTTCCTGATGAAGAGATTGAACTTATAGCTGCGGCATTTGTTCAGTTGGGAGATACCCTGGCGACATATCTTACCCAGAAAAGTATAAAAGAAAGTAAAAGTGAAAGTAAATTAAATGATTGCAATTAAAATTATTACATCACAAAAACTATAATAAAAAAATATAATCAAAAAATCAAAGCAATTTTTCCGGATATAATTATAAAAAGGACAATCTTGTTGTTCTAAGCCTAAATCAAAGCCCTGAATTTATTACTTAAAATATATTAATCAAAAAAATCAACCAAACATCCGCATTTACAACATAAATTGAGATAATTTATATAACATTATATAATATTTACATAATTATAAAGGAGGGTTATAATGGGTTTATTTGGTAATAAGGTGGATAGACAGGAACAACTTAGGCAGCAAGTTCAAATGACGATTAATAAATATGGTTTATCAGACTTGGATGAAAGATATATCGAAGCAATTACAGAAATTATAACATCATTAGTAGGAGCAAGTTCGATCTTACATAATGGGACTGCAGTGGACAATGTTAAAATGTCTTATTTGAATAATCTTATAAATCAAAATTGGATTATAATACGTCAATTAGATGAGATATCTAAAAAATTAGATAATATTAAATAAAAATATATTAAGCAGCATTTCCCCTCTGCCGCATCTGAAATTCAGGAATCAGTCGAAGGTTGGCATTCATGCTTCTTGCATCGTCAAACCATACCACGTGTTCCACAACCTGCTTATCGGTATAAAATATAATATAACATCTCCGTTTTCCATATGGCAGCACCAAAATAACTAATAGCGTTAATAGATTAAGCTGACGTTGAGTCTGGTATCATTCTTTAAAAATTATTCACAGCGAAAGGGTATCCTTGAAATGTGAAGTCATCTGTTAATTGTACCGGTATATCTTTTAAGAAAAGCCTGTTCTCCGATAGAACAGGCTTTTTTAATAATCTAAATTAAAAACCAATATTCATGACAAACAAGCTTTACACCTGTTTATCAATTGCGTATGTCATACAGCTTTAATAGATTAGTTCTATATTATTAGCATCTGTTGCAGTGGGAGTGTCGTATCCGCTATTACTACTGCTTGGGAGCATTACACTCGGAATATTCCCAGCAGGATGACCAAGGCCAAAACAATGCCCTAACTCATGGCAAGCGGTCCGTTTAGCCTGAGCTGATGATAAATTAGTTTTTAAGTAGACATAA
>CAZIHC010000275.1:0-3375 GCA_964538605.1 uncultured Herbinix sp.
CCCACTCTCTATTATTTACATATCTAGGTTCTGCGTACATCGCAATTAGCTCAAACAGGATATTTTCGGAGGGTTATGGAAATTCTCCGTATAAATCATGTAATTATAGGTTTTACTTCTGTATAAAAAACCTTTTTACGGCTTTTGCCAGACAATCAAAGAAACCGGCCTTATCTATGTTTGTTTTGGCCAGAATATCGACGCTTCCGATTTGAGCATTTTCATAATAGTAAACAACTTCTCCTATTTTGCTTCCTGCTTTTACAGGAGCTTGTATCTTATCATACAGAACCACTTCTTTCCGGATATTTTCCGCAGCCTTCCCTTTGTCGCAAAGGTAGGAGAATTCTTTTTTTACTTCCCCTTCAACAAAATCAGAAACACCTTTTGCTACTTTGACCGGTTCAATAACTAAGTCTTTGTTATCATCAACATAAATAGAGTAATTGGCGAACCCGTAATTTAACAGCTTGGCAGCTTCCATAAAACGGGTTTTGGTATCCGGAGCAGCCATAATTACTGCGATCAGATCCATATTATTTCTTCTGGCAGTTGCAGAAAGGCAATATTTTGCAACACTGGTTGAACCGGTCTTAAGGCCGGTTATGCCTTTATAAGATTTAATAAGTTTATTTGTATTGGTAAGACCGAACTCCGTTCTGCCTTTTTTTGTTTCGTGTACAAAAGTATCCATCCATATGGTGGCATAATTGCTGATTTGGGGATATTTCGTTATAAGTTCTCTGGACATTAGGGCCACATCATAAGCTGTGGTATAATGATTGTCTGTGTCCAAACCTGTACAGTTAACAAAATTGGTATTATTCATACCTAATTCTTTGGCCTTTGCATTCATTCTGGAGACAAATTCTTCTTCCGAGCCTGCAATATGTTCGGCCATGGCCACACTGGCATCATTTGCGCTGGCTATGCTTATACATTTTATCATGGTTTCGACTTTCTGAACTTCATAAGGTTCTAAAAAGACCTGTGAACCGCCCATGGAAGCCGCATGTTCACTTACGGAAACATCATCCGTAAGTTTGATTTGACCTGATTCGAGGGCTTCGAAAATTAAAAGCAATGTCATAATTTTTGTTATACTGGCTGGCTTAAGCCTTTCGTCTTTGTTTTTTTCAAATAAAACTTTCCCTGTGGACCCCTCCATTAGTACGGCAGCCGGAGAAGCCAGTTCAAGTTTCGGATCTGCCATAGTCGTAACCGGAATTGCATCTTCCATTTCAGGTTTGGACGTATTTATTTTTGCATGGATTAAAGAAGTTGACCATGTAAGATTAATTAATACAAATAAAATAATCAGGGCAGCAATTTTTTTCATATCAATCTCCGCTTGATTACTGTTTACTAATATTTTAATCCATGCCCTTTGATTTTAGACCTATATGCAGTAAATTTGTCTCAAAATAAGGCTTATCTTACAGTTACTATACATACAAGCTTTTTTCCTTTGACATTTACGATTATCTTTGTTCTTCCCGGTTTTTTTGCTTTTATTTTGCCGAAAATGCATACTTCGGCTACTTCGGGATTACTGCTTTTATAACTTGCAAAAAATACAGGCCCTTTTATCCATAACCGGTACTTATCTCCCGGTTTCAGTTTTAAATTTTTCTTATTCAAATCAATGACTTTAACCCGGCATTTTAATTTTTTATTGTCAACCTTGGCAATTATAAATGCTTTTCCTGGCTGATAGGCAGTGACTTTACCGTTAATATTAACCCCGGCCACACGAAAGTTGGTGGAATAAAAGCTGACCCGTTTGTTTATACCGTAGACAAACAGCTTAAATTCTTCCCCCGTTGTCATGATGAGTTCCTGCCTGTTAAGATGAAGGCTGAAAGGAAGGATTATGGTCTTACGGTAAAATAGACCGGAATTTCTGTATAACATAAAAGTTATTAAAAAGATTATAAATGTAATTATAAAAATTTTACATAACTGTTTGAAACGGTCATTTTTATTGCAGGATATATTCCTCATCCTCCAAAAGCATATTTATATATAGCTTTTATTCGATTTTATTATATGTAAATTTTGTAAAATCTGTCTTAAAATGTTTAGTTTTTATGAAATTTTATTTATAAAAAAAGCCGTTATTTGTGCTTATAAAAAGATTTTCGAATCCGTGACGCACAAATAACGGCAAATTACCTTATCTTAAATCCAATACTCCGTCCTTGGTTACCACACTATAAATATAAGGAGGTCTCACAGGTTTTTCTTTGTCTATGACATAAGCATTAAGAATTCTCTTTTTAGCTTCCTTTCTTTTTTCGTCATCATTGGCATATAAAGTTACTAAGGGTTCGTTCTTTGAAACTTTATCTCCCAATTTTTTATGAATAATAATACCGACACTTAAATCTATGGTACTATCTTTTGTTACTCTTCCGCCACCCAAAACTACGGATGCCATACCGATTTCATCGGTACGGATACCAGTTACATATCCGTCTTCGGGGGCTTTCACGTCATAAATAATCGATGCCTTTTTGAACAATTCTGGTTTGTAGACAAATGAGCTGTCTCCGCCCTGGGCACTGACAAACTCCGCAAATTTATCAAGAGCCTTGCCGCTGCGTATGGTTTCAAGCAGTAATTCTCTGCCTTCTTCGGGACTTTGAACCCTTCCGGCACCTAAAAGCATATAAGAAGCAAGGGTGACACTGACCTCAAGCAGATCTTCAGGGCCTTTACCCGACAAGGTTTCTATAGCTTCTTTTACTTCAATGGAATTTCCTACAGCTCTTCCTAAAGGCTGATTCATATCGGTTATAACGGCATAAGTAGGTTTTCCGGCCAAGGTACCGATCTGAACCATTTCTTTTGCCAAAGCAAGAGAATCTTCATATTTTTTCATAAAGGCGCCGCTGCCGGTTTTTACGTCGAGAACAATAACATCGGCTCCGGAAGCCAGTTTCTTGCTCATTATGCTGGAAGCAATCAATGATACGTTGTCTACGGTTGCCGTAACGTCTCTTAAGGCATAAATCTTTTTGTCGGCCGGTGCCAGATTTGCTGTTTGGCCTACAATGGCCATCTTTATCCGGTTGACATTGTCAATGAACTGCTCAGGTGTTAAGGAAGTCGAAAAGCCGGGAATACTTTCAAGTTTATCGATAGTGCCGCCGGTATGGCCCAGCCCTCTTCCCGACATCTTTGCTACGGGAACCCCGAGAGAAGCAACCATAGGGCTTAATACCAGTGATGTTTTATCTCCTACACCTCCGGTACTGTGCTTGTCAACTTTTACCCCGTGAATTTCTTTTAAATCCAGCATATCACCGCTTTTTGCCATGGCAACGGTTAAATGGGCCGTTTCTTCATGAGTCATTTTATTCAGACATACGG
>CAZIHC010000276.1:0-3374 GCA_964538605.1 uncultured Herbinix sp.
ATATCAGGTTGAACTTAGTCTGAAAGATTTAAAAAGAGTAATTAATTTTTCATTGGAGAATGTCTGTGACGAAGACTGAAATTATTTACGCCTTATGCTGATATAAATATAAGCCTATAACTTATAATAATTTCTATAAGTATATATGCTTACATTTTTTCTTATATTCAGCCATAATGTAATTAAAATCAAGGCTTTTTACCCATATACAGCTGAAAAACATAATCTACCCTATGCTTTCCGCCATGCCTTAGTATAACTTCCTTAACCCCTTCATATAAAGCTTGCCTGTTATCAGCCGGCAGACTTCTGTGGTCTGAAAATGTATCCAGAAGTTTTATATACTCGTCTGCGCTGTAGGTCAGTGTTTTCTCGTAAAGCTTCATTATGACATCGCTAAACCCATATTTCTCTAAGCTCTCGAATCGAAATCCCCTGTAAATTCCTGAAGGTTTGAAATATTCATCTTTGGACTTTTTAACCGGCCTTGAAGAAGAAACATAATAACTGTAATAGTACTTTTCATAAACCTTTTGAATTTCTTCGTAGATTTCTTCACCGTTAGCCGGCACAGCATTGTTGCGAAAAAGAGCAAATGTCCCACCGCTTTTTAAAATCCGAAAAACCTTAGGGCATCCTATTTCAGCATCCACCCAATGAAATGATGATGCGGCGTATACTAAATCAAAACTTTCATCATCCGGGGATACATCTTCAAAAGTAGCGGTAATTACATTAAAGTTTGAATAATTTTTAAACTTTTCCAATAGAAAGTTTGTCATATTCTTGCTCATCTCTACGGCCGTTACATCGTACCCTGCATTAAGGAATGGGGCTGTCGCTTTTCCCGTCCCTGCACCTATTTCGAGAGCTTTCTTACCTTTTTCGGGTCCGGAATACCTGATAACATCATCAATAAGCTCATCCGGGTAATCCCACCGAATCTTATCGTAATTCATGACAATTTCATCAAAGATGATTCTTTTGCTACGTTCCCAGCCAGTTCCGTAATCCAAGCTCATTTTCCCTCCCATAAAAAGATAGGTATTACAAATTGCTTTAAATAACAACGTAATACCAATCTTAATTTCCTTATTTATTATTTTACCAAAAACCCCATTCATTGGTAAGATATATTTAATGCAATATTGGTTATTTAAAACTTGGCATTAAAAATAATACTATTCCTATCCAAATCTCCTATCTAAATCTCCTATCCATACCTTCAGATTTATTTACAAAGTCCAAATCGTAACGGACAGCATGATGATTTTTAATAACGGTTGCATTTGTTATACGGACTGCCAATATAACTAAATTTTTATCCTCTTCATTATTTGCCATATCATACCATGGGGCAAATGCTTTGCGAAGTTTTTCCCTTAACTCGGAATTTTTAGGTTCTTTAATCCATCTAAGATTTTCGGCAATTCCGTTTCCTGAAAACCATTCGCCGCCAACCGCAAAGGCAACTTCCGGATTTTTTGCTATCTGCTGCATTTTTAATGAATTTGCACAAGTTGTGATATAGAACACACCATCTTCATACATAGCGTCCACTTCACGAACGAAAGGCCGGAGTTTACCGTCTTCATTCGGTTCCAATGCAATTGTTGCCAGCGATATTACATTATCCTTTCCATTGCCACACCTTTCTTCAATAACTTTTAACCCTTCCTCGAACCTGTTCATTTTTATCCTCCTAATTAATTTTATTGTACATATGGGGTTTTCAGTTTTATCATGCAACTTATCTGTTAATACCATTATATACCATGTACTGTGAAATGTAAAGAAAAATTTGAACATATGTTCGATTTTTCTGATACCCAATAAATATTGCAAAATATATCTTACCTAAATACTTAAAAGGATTCATATTGCTTTAGACGCTAATTTTTTAATAGATTCAAATTGCTTTACCCGGTACACTTTTAAGAATGCTGCCTTTTAATTCATGCTATATGCCCCATTACCTGTGCTATATTAATCCATTGCTTTAGTACCGGTTAAGTTGAACTGTTAATATAAAGGTTACCGTAAAATATAAACGGGGATATTGATACAACCTCATACACCGTAAAAATCCTGCCTTATTTTGTGAGACTTAGGTAAAACACCGGAAGTTTTCCTGTAACACACAAAAATATCGCAACTCTTTTATCGGTGCATCAGAATATCAATATCCCCTTTGATTAAAGACGACTTATTTAAAATACAGGTATATTTATTAATATGAGCTTACCTATTATATCAATTATTCCAGCTGGCTCTCATGCTTCTTAAAGAAATCTACTCTGGGTTCAAGGAATTTCAATTTATGCTCTTTCATATCCGGGATGAAATAATCCAAAGGCTCAAATATGGTTTCCCAATCCCATAACCTTTCATCCACACCCAGATATTCTCTTACCATTTCGGCACCTGTCGGGGCAAGCGGATGAACCAATGTAGCAATAACCCGAACGGCATAGAAGGAGTCAATCAGCACCTGCCTTCTGAGAGCATCATCGTCATTATTTTCGGCAACCCGTATATTGTTAACATAATATTTGTTGCTGTTGCGTACATAAGTGTCAAGTAAATCGAATATACGGTGAAACTCATGGTTATACATGTGTCTTTCATATTTTAATATAACTTCTTTAGCCTCATCCAAAATATTCTGGCTGACCTTGCCTTCTGGTATATGAGAATCATAATATTTCTGAGCCGTATAGAAGCAGGAACGGATTAACCTGTTATATACATTGGTTAACAGGTTGCCCTGATTTAACACAGGGTCCATACCATCCTGTTTATCTTTCTGGAATACGGCAGGCTGGAAGCTTGCACTCTTGGTATCCAGTCCAAGGCTTATAAAATGCATGCGCAGCTGTTCATTTGTATAATACTGCAGCAGTTCATCGGCCATCGGCGGCTTAATATCGGAGCTGCTGCTTGCCTTTTTATCCATGAAAAGCACATGGTTGTTAGCTATAAGATGAGGAAGTATTAAATCACCGTCTTTAGGTATAATCTTCGGTTCATCCTCATCCTGCAGAGCCATAAACATAGCCATCTCGGCAATACCATAGAAATAAATATTATCCTCACCTATAAACTGATAAACATTGGCATCTTTTGAGCACCACCAGTCTTTCCAGTCCTTGGACGAGGCATTGCCGCTTTCCAGATAAGTCTGTGTAAATGATATCGGAGCCCACAAAGATTCAGGCCATACCCAGAAAGTTAAGCCTTCAAGCCCTTCCTTAACAGGAGCTTTTACACCCCATTCTACATTTCCGGTTAACCTGAATGGTACCAGGGTTTTTCCTGTTCGGAAGTTTATACCGTGATTTGCAATCATTTCGGTTGCTTTTTCTCTGTCCTTT
>CAZIHC010000277.1:0-3369 GCA_964538605.1 uncultured Herbinix sp.
TCTTTCGATCCGAATAAGTCTACCTTCATCATCATAATAATATTGATTCATATATTTTATCTCATTCTGATACAGGCAGGTCTTTTTTATTAACTTGTTGCCTTCATATATATTTTTGTAGTGATAGACATATTCTGTAGAAAAATAAGTCGGAGAACAATAAGTTTGATTTTTAATATATTTTACTGTTTTATTATTATGTTTATCATATTCATAGCGACAGATTATTTCGGCTAAAAGAGTATCCTGCTGTTTTGATTCGTATTTTATTAAATCCCCATGTTCATTATATTTATAAGATGATATGGTTGTCTTTCCGTCGATAATTTCTGACCGTTTTGTAATTCTTGAAAAATCGTCCCGTACTATCTCCAGATCAATTTTTCGGTCCATTTACAATACCTTCCTTTTTACCAATGTTATATTTAAAATCAGGACAAGTAAAAAACCTGGTATAATATATATTGTAGCATATTTCTACAACTTGGAAATGCAGAAAAAGTGGAGGATAAGCACTGCCGCCAACTCAAAATATAGGTTCATACAACAGAAACGGATATACAGGCTTAATATATTGACAATATTGCAAAACGCATTTGCCAGGTAACATCTTAAACTAATCTTATATGAGCGTGGGAAATGGCATGTGAATAACATATAAAAAAACCTGCTTAAAGCAGGCTTATGTAATTATGAGCAATTATATGAAAATCATGTATTAAGCAAGTATTCTTCATATATCTTTAATACCTTTTCCATGGCTTCTTTGCCCGGTGCACCGACAGTGTTTCTTTTATTGACGCAGGTTGCAAGGCTTATCGCTTCATAGATATCTTTTTCAAAGGCCGGGCAAACAGATTTATATTCTTCCAGACTTAATTCGTCAAGAGAAATGCCTTTTTCTATGCAAGTTAAAACCAGGCGGCCGATTATGCCATGGGCATCCCTGAATGGTATACCTTTACTTACCAGATAATCTGCCGCATCCGTAGCATTGGTAAAACCTTTCTTGGCGCTGTTTTCTAAAATATCATTATTAAATTTCATGGTGGATAACATTTCGTTTGATAGAGCGAGACAGCTTTTTACCGTATAGATAGCGTCAAAAGTCAGTTCCTTATCTTCCTGCATATCCTTGTTATATGCCAGAGGAAGGCCTTTCATGGTGGTAAGAAGTGACACTAAAGCCCCGTATACCCGGCCGGTTTTACCTCTTACCAGTTCTGCTATATCAGGATTTTTCTTTTGGGGCATTATGGAGGAACCTGTGGAGTAGGCATCATCCAATTCTATAAACCCGTACTCGTTGCTGTTCCAGATGATTACTTCCTCGCTTAAGCGGCTTAAGTGCATCATTATTATGGACAAGGCGGAAAGAAGCTCAATAAGATAATCCCTGTCGGATACGGAGTCCATACTGTTTAGGGTGGGACCGTCAAATCCAAGTAACATGGCAGTATATTCTCTGTCAAGAGGATAGGTGGTTCCCGCCAGGGCGCCTGCTCCCAAAGGACACAGATTCATTCTGTTTTTTATATCTGAAAGCCTTTGGCGGTCTCTTTTAAACATTTCAAAATAGGCACCCATATGATGGGCCAGAGTAACAGGCTGGGCTTTTTGCAGGTGAGTAAAACCCGGCATAAAGGTTTCGGTATTTTCTTTCATTATTTTGAATAGAGTTTCCAACATAACTTTAAGCAGATTGTCAAGTATATCTATTTCTTCTCTTATGTATAGCTTCATATCAAGCGCCACCTGATCGTTGCGGCTGCGGCCTGTATGAAGTTTTTTCCCTGCATCCCCGATTCTTTCTATAAGTTTTGATTCTACAAAACTGTGAATATCTTCGTATTCATGGGTTATCTCAAGATTTCCGTTTTCGATATCTTCCAATATACTTTGCAGCCCGCTTACAATTAGCTCTTTTTCCTCATTTGTAATTATACCTTGTTTGGCAAGCATCTTTGCATGGGCTATGCTGCCGCCTATATCCTGGCGGAAAAATTTCCGGTCAAATGATATGGATGAATTAAAATTATGAACCAGCTGATCGGTTTCTTTTGTAAAACGTCCGCCCCAAAGCTTCATAATTTTGCTCCTTTCAATTATATTAAAGAGGCAATCGGCGTTTGCCAGCCTGATTGCCTTTAATCTTATAAATATATTAACTTAATTTTATACATATTGCAAGCAGAATATTTATAAATATACATATATTTATAATTTTATGTTATAATTATGCATACCGTTATTTTGGCAATTCATATAAGTCAATATCATAATAACAGCAGGTTAATAATTTATACTATTTATAAATTATCCGATTATTTCAGCGAAAAGATTCGATAAAGTAAAAGAAAAAGCCTGCTCATCAGCAGGCTTATATATTGAAAAAAGATAAAAGTTGTATGATTTTATACACAACAGAGTAAGAATTCATTTATACTTACTATTAAAGCTCATATAACTTCTCATATTTTTCCTTCAGGTATTTTACATAATAGTCGGCATTAAATTCTTCGCCTGTCACATCCAAAAGAATTTGGTTTGTATTTTTTGTGGCACCGTACTTGTGGATATTATTCCTCAAATATTCCCGTATAGGCAGCAGATTTCCTTCTTTTAAATAATCTTCAAAAGGCATTACTTCTTTAATTTTGGCATATAATTGTGCAGCAACCGCGGATCCGATGGCATAGGAGGGGAAATATCCGAACTCGCCATAGGACCAATGGGTATCCTGGAGAATTCCTTCGGAATAAGTAGGAGGAGTAAGGCCTAAATATTCTTCATATTTTTTATTCCATATTTCCGGAAGCCGGTCTATATCAACATCTTCGGTAAATATCATTCTTTCTATTTCATAACGGATAATGATATGCAAAGGATATGAAAGTTCATCCGCTTCAGTACGAATAAGACTTGGTTCAGCCTTATTTATACCTTTTATAAATTGCTTAAGGCTTATATTCTTCAGGTTTTCTGGATAGGTATCAACAAGTTTCTGATAAATAGGAGTCCAGAAAGCTTCACTGCGGCCTATAATATTTTCATAAAATCTTGACTGGGATTCGTGCATTCCCATGGATGTACCTTTACCTACCGGCGTCAGGGTTAATGAATCGTCGATATTCATTTCGTAAATGGCATGGCCGCCTTCATGTATTACCGAAAATATGGCACTTTCCAGGTTGTTTTCAATAAATCTGTTAGTTATGCGTACATCATGGTTATGAAGGTTTAAAGTAAAGGGATGGGCGCTTTCGGCAATCACTCCCTTATTAAAGTCAAAGCCTATATATCCGGCTAAGAATTTACAGAATTCCTTCTGCTTTTCGATATCATATTTTAAAAAGTTATATTTCTTAT
>CAZIHC010000278.1:0-3343 GCA_964538605.1 uncultured Herbinix sp.
GGTGTTCAAGGTTACCTAGCTGAGGAATTTTACACATAAATTAGGACTTGATCGGCGTTTTATGGGCAGTCATTTTTTATTTTAATTACTGCTTAATTGCATTTTTTTCATAAAATGATAGAATATAATCGTAAATAATGGTAGTATAATAGTTATTTGTACATACTATGAATGTGTAAATTAAACCTATTTTAACTTAAGGAGGAGAGATTATGAATATACCTACCCCACACATTAATGCAAAACCCGGTGATATAGCAAAAACCGTTCTTATGCCAGGAGATCCTTTGCGTGCTAAATTTATTGCCGAGAATTATCTGGAGAATGTCACATGTGTCAATACAGTAAGAAATATGCTCGGATTTACCGGCACATATAAGGGTAAAAAAGTATCGGTTATGGGCAGTGGTATGGGCATGCCTTCTATCGGTATCTATTCTTATGAGCTGTTTAATTTCTATGATGTTGATAATATTATAAGAATTGGTTCTGCCGGTGGAATAGCTGACGATGTGAAATTAAGGGATATTGTTATTGCTATGGGTGCTTCAACTAATTCAAATTTTGCCGCCCAGTACAAGCTTCCCGGAACCTTTGCTCCTATTGCCGATTTCGGCCTGCTTCGTAAAGCCGTGGAAGCAGGAGAAAAACTGGGTATAAAAACGGTAGTAGGCAATGTGCTGTCATCGGATACATTCTATGATGACAATAAAGAAGCCAATTCTCTTTGGAAGAAGATGAATATACTTTGCGTTGAGATGGAAGCAGCAGCACTGTACATGAATGCGGCCAGGGCAGGTAAAAAGGCACTTTGCATTCTTACAATCTCCGACCATGTATTTACGGGAGAGGCTTTATCGGCTGAAGACAGGCAGAATACTTTCCGTGAAATGATGGAGATTGCTCTGGAAATTGCATAATTATTTTAAAATTGAGAGGTGCATAGATTTTGGACAGAAAAGAAATATTTAAAAGAGTGGATCATACACTGCTTACTCAGACAGCAACATGGGATGAGATAAAGCAAATCTGTGACGATGCCATAGCCTATGGGGTGGCTTCGGTTTGCATTCCTCCGTCTTATGTAAAAAGGGTTAAAGAATATGTAAAAGATAAGATGGCTGTCTGTACGGTTATAGGATTCCCCAACGGTTATCAGACAACAGAAGTAAAGGTGTTTGAAGCTAAAGACGCCATTAACAACGGAGCCGATGAAATAGATATGGTTATAAATATAGGCTGGGTAAAAGACGGGGAATACGGCAAAGTTACCGATGAAATAAAACAGATAAAAGCTGCCTGCGGTAACAGGATACTTAAGGTTATCATAGAAACCTGTTTGCTTTCCGAAGAAGAAAAAATCAGGATGTGCCAAGCGGTAACCGAAGCCGGAGCAGACTTTATCAAGACTTCCACAGGTTTCTCAACCAAAGGAGCAACATTTGAAGATGTGGCCCTGTTTGCAAAACATGTGGGAGAGAATGTTAAAATAAAAGCGGCAGGAGGAATTGCTTCCTTTGATGATGCCGAGCGTTTCATTGAGCTTGGAGCAGACAGGCTTGGAACCAGCAGAATTATCAAGCTGGCAAAGAATCAGGAAGCAACGGGATACTAAGGAGGTATAAGTATGAATAATGAACAGGAGCAAAACAGCCTTATTCCCAAGAAAAAAGGGGAGCTGCTGGCAAAAAATGAGCTTGTCAGCAGGTCGGTAATCCAAAATCTAATACGGCAGGCTATACAGGCCATGGACAATGCCTACACTCCTTATTCCAATTTTAAAGTGGGTTCGGCATTGCTTACAACAAAGCAAAAAGTCTATACAGGCTGCAATATAGAAAACGCCGCCTTTACACCCGGCAATTGTGCTGAAAGAACCGCATTTTTTAAGGCAATAAGCGAGGGTGAAAGAGATTTTGCCGCAATAGCCATAGTAGGAGGAAAAAATGGTGTATTAAGCGAACTTTGCCCTCCATGTGGGGTTTGCCGCCAGGTTATCAGGGAATTTGTGGACCCCCGCAAGTTTTTGGTTATTTTGGCAACATCCGAGGAAGATTATGTGGTGTACTTCCTGGAAGAACTTTTACCGTTAAGTTTTGGGCCTGATTATCTGTAAAAACAAGTCTGCATAAAAATACTTTATCTAAAACAGATATTTTATAAAAATAAATACAGTGAATTTTAAGACTGATAATTGTGAGAAATTCTCCGTTGTCAGTCTTTCTGTTTAATAAGAATTTCCCTTTATAAGGATCATAACAGGCAAGTGCATGAAATCGTATATGACTTATAAATTTACGGGGATGCAGTTATTAAATAAAATAATAAATTTATATGATAATTTATTCATGGTAATACTTTCAAATAAAAAAGGGGTATGATATAATCAGGTTAAATTATGTTATACTTGAAAGGAATGGATTTGAATGTACTCATTTGATGATGTAAAAGCCATTGATCCTGAAATTGCAAAAGCTATAACTTCTGAAATCGAAAGGCAAAACGGGCATATAGAACTTATTGCATCAGAGAATTTTGTCAGTAAAGCTGTTATGGCTGCTATGGGAAGCCCTTTAACCAACAAGTACGCAGAAGGCTATCCTGCAAAGCGTTATTATGGCGGATGTGAATTTGTGGATGTAGCTGAAAATTTGGCTATTTCACGGGCTAAAGAATTGTTCGGATGTACTTATGCCAATGTTCAGCCCCATTCCGGCGCTCAGGCGAATATGGCGGTATTCTTTGCTTTACTTAAGCCAGGTGATACGGTTATGGGTATGAACCTGAATCATGGAGGACATTTGACCCACGGAAGCCCGGTAAATATAAGCGGCAGCTATTTTAATATAGTTTCATACGGAGTAAACGATAACGGTTTTATAGATTATGACGAGGTAAGAAAAATAGCACTGGAAAGCAGGCCGAAATTAATTATTGCAGGCGCCAGTGCCTATGCCAGAAAAATCGACTTTAAGAAATTCAGGGAAATAGCCGATGAAGTCGGAGCATTTTTGATGGTGGATATGGCTCATATAGCCGGTCTGGTAGCGGCAGGTTATCATGAAAGTCCTATTCCTTATGCCCATGTTACAACTACTACAACCCACAAGACCCTAAGAGGTCCCAGAGGAGGCTTGATTCTTTCCAGCCAGGAATTTGCCGAAGAATACAAGCTTAACAAGGCTGTTTTCCCCGGAACACAGGGCGGACCTTTAATGCATGTTATTGCGGCTAAGGCAGTATGTTTTAAAGAGGCACTGGAACCCGGCTTTAAAGAATATATCGGAAGAGTTGTAGAAAATGCCCAGGCTCTTGCCAAGGGATTGATAAAGAGAGGATTTAA
>CAZIHC010000279.1:0-3313 GCA_964538605.1 uncultured Herbinix sp.
ATATAGTTGATAAATATTTAAACGGGGATATTTCAAAGGAAAAGTTTATTCATCAACTTACAGCAGCAACTGAGATTTATTTGAAGGAATAGATTATGTTAAAATTTTATTATATATTTGACAAATCCATACTAAAGCGGATCATATCCCTGCATTGAATTCTGTTCTCATAAATTTCTTCTTTATAGTGTCTTACGAAGAAATCCCTGTCAACTCCTGTTATCCGAAATCCGCATTTCTGATAAAATGCAATCTGATCTATACTTGAATTTCCTGTTCCGACTTCAAGGGTTTTTATTTTTTTCTCTTTTGCTTTTTGAATTGCAAAACTTACAAGCTGCTTTCCTATTCCCTTTCCCTGATAGTCTTCATACACTGCAATATTGATTATTTCAAGTGTTTCAGGCCTTGTAGGAAGCAAAACAATCACACCTATAACATTGTCGCTGTCATCAGTGGCAACATAACAATCGCCTCTTTTTAAATATTCTTCTATAGTATCTTTTGAAGGATCTGCTAAAAGCAATAAATCCATAGGTGGTTTTTCGTTATCATTAAGTAATCTGATTTTGATTTTCATAGATTTAACCTCTAAATCAGCACCATTTCTTAATTGTAAAATTTACCATTATTATACCATGACAGAACATATGTTTCAAATGAAATTTAATAAAAAAGCTATTAGCGGACACAAACCAATGAAAATTGGTCTATACCCGGCTAATAGCTATAATTAAGGCCTTATTAGTTAATCATCAATATCCACTTCAGATTTCAGCACTTCCCCCGTTACCGCATCCACTTCATAATCATATTCTTTATTTCCTGCTTTAAATTCTATTTCGTATACAGCCCGGCTGCCGTTCATATCCAGTTCAATTTCCAAATCCTTTACTTTACCTGCATCAACTTTAGCATGGGAAAATGCAATCTCTTTTGCCTTTGTTTTTCCTATATAGTTTTCAGCAGTTTTTGTGGGCACGGGCGTGGTATTATTTTTGGAGGTTTTTCTGGCATCCCTGGCTTCCGATTCATATTTCAATACTTTGCCCGTATAAGCATCGATTTCGTAATCATATTCCCTGTCGCTTGTCTCAAATTCGATTTCATATACTGCCTTACCGTTGTCTTTATCAAAATCAACTTCATATTCTGTTACGGCTGATTTGCTAACCCCCGCATGTTCCAAAGCTTTATTAAAAGCTTCGGTCTTTCCGATGTACTTCTTGGAAGAAGTATTGTTTGACGTTGATGTTTTTGATGTGGATGATTCCTTAGCTTCTCTTTCAGATTCAATGATCTTTCCGGTGATGGCATCGATTGAATACTCATATTCGGCTTCACCGGTTTCAAACTCTATTTCATATACCGCTCTTTTATCGTCGTAGTCAATTTCAATTTTTAAATTGTATATTTTATTATCATCAACTTTACTGTGGGATAATGCTATTGCCAACGCTTTTTCTTTCCCTATATAAGAAGCTTCTGATATACCGTTATTTTCATCCTTGTGATTATAATATTCTCCATCATCATCTGCTTCTTTGGAATAATGAACAATCTCGCCTGTCAGGGCATTTATATCGTATTCGTATTCGGTTGAACCGACTTTAAATTCAATTTCGTATACAATGATACCGTTTTCCGTATCAAATTCTATTTCATCCAATAAAACTTTGCTGTTGTCAACCTTTGCATGGGAAAATGCTATTTCCTTGGCTTTTTCTTTTCCGATATAGGCTTTCTCGCTGGCCTGTCCGGTTTTAGCTACGTCTTTGGTATCTATTCCTTTAGATTCCATTATTAATGCTATTTCATGCACAGACAAAAGGGCCAGCTCTTCAAAAGTGAGCTTGTTGTCATGCTGAATTAATTCATTTATTAAAGCTGCTTTTCCTTCGGAAATGTTGTACCTGCCAGCAAGTTCTTTTATGCTTGGATTTGCCGATACGGTTTGACTGAACACCACAGGCTCAACCCGGTTATTCTTAAGCATCTGCTCAATTGCTGTCATTAACTTTGACTGCAATTTTGCGCCTGTCTCGATATCATCATTTTCCACAGATACCAAAATAGCATTGTGTAAATCCGACAGATATCCGTTTTGAAGCATGGATCCTAGCAATGCATTAACAGCCACATCCAGATTCGTATTTCTTAAGTCCATGTTTCCTATTATTTTTTTGCCGTCTTCATTTAGCGGCTCAACCGATAAGACTTTTTCTTTAGCATTTACATTTAGATTGATACTTGGATTTACATCCAGTATAACTTTTGAGTAAATCGTATTGTTTATTTTCCAGCGATTTATGGCATATCCGCCTATGACAACCAGCAATAAGACAGCTGCCGCTATCGTAGATCCAATATATCTTCTTTTTTTCTTATAGTTTATAGTTTCCATATTTATCACTGTTCCTTTCTGTTCATCACAGGAGGCGTAGATTTTATCAAGTATGTTGGGAGTTGCATTTTTAACCGCAGTTTTTATGCGTTGTTCAATTCTTTTATCTACCATTTGTCTCTTCCTCCTCTAAGATTTTTTTGAGTTTCTTGATTGCCCGGTTATACTTGGACAAAACAGTGGAAAGCGGCATTTCAAGCAAATTTGCAATTTCTCTGTGCTTTAACCCCGTAAGACTGTGAAGAACCACAATATGTCTTTCTTCATCATTTAAGTCACTTAATATAGCCTGTAAAACCATGCGGTCTTCATCTGTAACTGAGGGATTATGGACATTTATCAGTTCTTCATCCGATAACAGAGCAGCTTTATTTTGGGCCCTTATCTTCATCAAAGCCAGATTTCTTGTTATGGTTAACATCCATGCCATTGGCTTTCCTTTACTTTTATAAGACTTTGCCCCTCTATAGATCTGAACATAAACGTCCTGCAGAATATCTTCCGCATCGGCCTGGTTTTTTACTATAGACAAAGCAAAACCGTATATGGCTGATTTGGTATCTTCATATAAAGCCCCAAGTGAACTTTTATCTCCTTCTGCAATGCGATATATATATTTATCCAATACTTCATTTTCTGTATCGGATTTTGCCGGATTCATGCCGAAAGTAATCATTGGTTTTCCTCCTGTTCAATATATTAATGCTCATATTTTAAATTTTATTGCATTAACTGTTGAATTTAATAATATTTTATTGATTGCCTGATTAGCAGTCATTTTTTCTTTTGTTTCATCTTAAACCCATACAATAAACTGCTTATAAATTGTACAATTAATAAATAAATAGCATGTTTTTTCGGTAAGTTGTAAAATTAATTGCCCAAACATGATAAAAAAGAAGTGACTCA
>CAZIHC010000280.1:0-3308 GCA_964538605.1 uncultured Herbinix sp.
TGGTACATACTATAATCTTTTCCACAAGATATGTTTTGCCACCTGATATGGTTACCCGGTTATCTTTTAAATAATAAATACAGCCCTTGTTCTTTTTAACTATCATATTAATCTTTCCGGTAAGTATACAGGATGCCTTATCATCAAATGCACTGTCCATATCCGGAAGCTTCATCTGATCTTTCATAACCAGAAATCCTAGTAACATAAGAAGCGGGAGAACCCATAAGAAACTGTCTTTACGGTTAAGATATTTTTTGATACGGTAAATTAACAGATATGTAAGTAACCATACTAAAAGACTTGAAATTAAAAGATAAGGCAGGGGGATCTTTTGCCAGGCAAAGAGAATTCCTCCGATAAAAGCCATGATCCCCCACAGGAAGGGTCTTTTAATCAATTTTTTCCTCCCTTCTATTCTTCTTCCTCATTTATAGAAAGATTACGTTCAAACAACCCGTCGAAGGGAGTATTATGGAACATTTCGACGGTCTGACCGTTTATTCTGAACTGAACTTTGTTTATACCCGGCAGTTCGACCAGGGAATTTACTATAGAATATATTGCAACTTCATCGGTTACGGTCGGAAGCTTCTCAAAAAACTTCTCATTTAAATCCACGTAACAAATTTTTTCTTTTGTAGACACGTTAAGAACCGTAGTCCCTTCCGGAACAGTGGCATATAATCCCCTTTCGGTCGGTCCGTTAATAATCTGGTTAATTACATGTTCTTCTATAGGTGAGGTTCCCGTATAAAAAATATTCCTTGTGGTCTTTTTCAATTTGTCACCCGATTCATTGGCGAAATACAGGGTAACTTTATAATGGGTTTCGGCTCCCGTATTTTCGATAAAAAATTCCGCCGTCATAAGACCGGTCTGTACCCCGTTGGAGTCGATAAAGGGCTGACCGTTCACGTTGAACAAAACAAAATCTATGCCGGGTATCTGGCACATGGTTTTTACTATAGTCGCCCTGCATAATACTTCCGGGATACCTTTAAGTTCGTTGTAATTGGAATCAAAATTTATTATAAGCTGATCATCAGAAATACTATAATCTTTTATTGTAACACCTTCCGGAAGTCCCTTTTTATAAACCATATTGACAGGTTCTTTCTGCAAGAGTTCCAAAAGCTCGGCAACCAGTTCTTCTTTAGTCTTTCCTTCGGGAACATAACTTTCACTGACAAGTCCCGAGGTTTTACTGTCAATATAATAAATCTGATATTCATTTTTTAATACATCTATATTTTCATTTTTGCCGCCGCACGAAGTAAGCAGCATTGCTGCAAAAATTAAAACTGCAAAATAGGCCCGTTTCATCTATATACCTCATTTCATAATCAAAAAAGTCAATTAAGTAATGCCTATTAACCTTATACCGATTCAGGAGTCTTGCCGATTAAAGCTGTTTGTTTTTATTCCATGGTGTTATGCTATATAGTTTAAAGGGATTCTTACGTTAAAGGTTGTCCCTTCTCCCTCTACACTATGAACCTTAATAGCACCACGGTGCATCTGGATAACGCTCTTTGTAATTGCAAGCCCCAGTCCCGTACCGCCTGATTCCCTGGATCTGGCCTTGTCCACCCTGTAGAACCGTTCAAAAATCAAATCAAGCGCATCCTCGGGTATACCTATGCCGGAATCAGATACTTTAACGTAAAAATATTTATGATCGGCATTTAAAGATACCCTTACCCAGCCGTCAGGCACATTGTACTTTATGGCATTTTCTATAAGGTTTGTCAAAGCCAGAGATATTTTAACCTCATCCACATCGGCAGTAACCGGACGGAAACTTTCATAAATCATTTCTATGTTTTGCTTTTTGGCAAGAGGCTGAAGCCTTTTTAATATCTGTTCTAAAAGCTCATTTATATTGACACTGCTTATGTTCATGTCCCCGGCGGTTTTATTAAGTTTTACCAGGGCAAGAAGATCATCTATAATCTTGCTTTCCCTTTCTATTTCTTCCGTAATGTCTACCATGAATTCACGGTACAGCTCTACAGGTGCGTCTTCCTGCATAAGCAAAGAATCTGCCAAAACTTTAATCGAAGTAATCGGGGTTTTCAGCTCATGAGATACGTTTGAAACAAATTCTTGCCTGGAATTTTCAATTTTTTGAAGCCGATTAATCATTTGATTAAAGGAATCTGATATTCTTTCTATCTCGTAATATCCTTTGATGGATACCCCTTCATCCATAATGCCTTCCGATATCCTGTCTATTGAATTGACTATATCCGTTAAAGGTTTGGTAAGCCTTCTTGAAAAGAAAATGGCAAATAAAACTATGAATATGGCAAAAGCCAATGAAAATATAACGGCTCTTTGCTCCATACTAAGCAAAATGCTTTGTATGTCTTTGGAAGAGGAGTTCATGACAACAGCACCCACTACGGTCTTTTGATTATCGACCGTATGGGTGATAGGGTGTGTCAGTATCAGATAATTGTTTTCCTTGTCATAGACTTTGCTTATGTTACCGTTAAAGCACTGGATTACTTCTTTTGATATCAGATATTTATTGTCATCATAAAGACCATAGGTGTCTTCTACAATATTTAAGTTGCTGTTTACTATAACAATGCGCCCCTTAAACACTTCAGCTATTCTGTTAACTTCTGCATCGATTTCAGGTACATCCGCCAGAGTCAGATACCCGGTAAGAACAATCTGGTTGGAAAGCATAATAATCTGGTCCTGCATCTGGCTAAATTTGCTGCTTACCGCTTTTTCCTCGTAATTGTCAAGCAAAATATACATAAAAATATATAGCGGAATAAGGCCCACCACAATAAATACGAGGAGCATGTGCATTCTCATGCTGTTTATAAATTTTAATTTACTCTTGATTTTGGAAAAAATAGCCGACACCCCATTTTGTATGTATATATTTTGGTTCACTTGGATTGCTTTCTATTTTTTCCCGAAGTCTTCTGATATGAACATCAACGGTTCTTACATCTCCGGGATAATCATATCCCCATACGATATTAAGCAAGTTTTCACGGCTATATACTTTATTGGGATTTAGCACCATAAGTTCAAGCAAATCAAATTCTTTAACGGTCAGGTTAACTTCCTTGTCCTTTATATAAACCCTTCTGTTCTCACAGTCAATCTTCATGTCATTAAAGGTAATGACCTTGCTCTTTTCATTGGAAGGTGATGTGGCATTCCTTCCGCTTCGGCGCATTATTGCCTTGATTCTAGCCTTAACTTCAAGTATATTGAAAGGTTTTGTTATATAGTCATCGGCACCGTATTCAAGGCCGAGAATTTTGTCCATGTCATCC
>CAZIHC010000281.1:0-3306 GCA_964538605.1 uncultured Herbinix sp.
GTAATACCGCCGTTCATAATATCTTTAAGCTTTGTTCTTACGAAAGCTGCTCCTTTTCCAGGCTTAACATGCTGAAATTCGACTACCTGATAAACTACACCATCTATTTCAACTGTCAGCCCATTTCTGAAATCACTTGCTGAAATCATACAATTTATTCCTCCTTAACAATTGACTACACATAAGTGTATAATAAACCGACATTATTTGCAACAATTTTTTATATGAGAATTATAATTCAATTAAGGATTTGTCTGAATGGGTGTAATTCACAATACCGTCCTCGGTTACCTCAACCAGGTCCTCAATTCTGACTCCGCCAAAGCCCCTGATATATATACCGGGTTCTACGGTTTCTACCATTCCCGCTTCTATTATATCTTCTTCCGTAGCTGAAAGTCTCGGATTTTCATGTATAAACAAACCAACACTGTGACCAAGCCCGTGGCCGAAACATCCCTCATATCCGGCATTGTATATGATATCTCTTGCCACTTTGTCAACATCTTTGCCCTTAAGTCCAGCTTTAAGGGTATCCAGGGCCGCAAGCTGGGCTTCAAGCACAAGATTATATATCTCTTTTTGCTTATCGGTTGCTTTTCCGACTACTATGGTTCTTGTCATATCCGAACAGTAACCCTCATATACGCAACCGAAATCCATTGTGACAAAATCCCCTTTTTCTATTTTCTTTGATGTGGGAACCGCATGGGGCATGGATGAATTTACACCGGATGCCACAATGGCAGGAAAGCTGGTTCTTTCTCCTCCGTAAAGTTTCAGCAAATACTCAATTCTTGCGGCTACTTCCAGTTCAGTAACTCCGGGCTTAATAAAGTTTAGTATCTCCGAAAAAACCTTATCACCTATACTTTCGGCAATCCGTATACGTTCAAGTTCCTTAGGAGTTTTTATTCTTCTTAACCTTGTTATTTCATCCTTTATAGGAACCAATTCGACAAAATTTAAAGCATTCTTTAACTTTTCATAATCCGAATAAAGCATATCTTCGGATTCAAACCCAAGACGTTTTACATTATCCGATTTTAACAGGTCACCAATGGCTTCTTCATAACCGCCGGAACCTATGGTAACAATTTCATACCCTTCGGCTTCGGCCTCAGCCTGATAGGTATAACGAAAATCGGTGATTACCGCATGGCGGTTACCGGAGATATATACATATCCTGTTTCTCCAGCAAATCCGCTGATATAACGCATATTGTTACCGTTTGATATCAATACCGCATCAATATTTAATTTACTGTTTATTTCCTGTACTCTTTTATAATTATCCATATTATACCTTCCTGTCCGTATGTATTTGCATTATTTCAAATTAATCCAAGGTTTTCAAAATGTAAGATGCCAAATTTATAACACGACTACTTTTCAGCCCATCAATTATTATAAGCAAATTTCATTATTCTATCAATTACAAATAAATTTAAAAATATCTTATTTTAACAATTAATTTTATAAAATATTATTACTTATCTGATATATACAGCAAAGGCACTCTGCCTTTCAAAAAGCAAAATTTAACGGAGTATATCAGTAATATTTAATTTATCTTATTGGCATTAACCGATATCTTTTTAGGCCTGAGAATTCTTTTTGCAAATATTAAGTATGGCATCCATCGCCAGAAGATATCCTTCAAGGCCAAGACCGCTTATCTGACCGTTGCATACGGGAGCGGTTACGGATGTATGCCTGAATTCTTCCCTTTGATAAATATTTGAGATATGTACCTCAATTTTCGGTACCGTAAGGCTTGCCAAAGCATCCCTTATGGCATAACTGTAATGGGTATAAGCTCCGGGATTTATAATTATACCGTCAACCTTTTCATTATAAGCCCTTTGGAGGGTATCAATTATTTCACCTTCACTGTTGCTTTGAAAAACTTCAACATCAATACCCATTTCTTTTGCTTTTTTCTCAATCATACCAACCAATGCGGCATAATCCCTGCTGCCGTATATTCCTTTTTCCCTTATTCCAAGAAAGTTTAAATTCGGCCCGTTGACAACCAAAATCTTCATAAAGTCCCTCCTTACTGAATTGCATTTAAAACTTCACTGACTATATCTTCTATCGTTTTATTATCCGTATCTATGATTACATCGGCAGCCTCTTCATAGTAAGGTGTTCTTTGAGCAAGAAGTCTTTCCACTGTTTCTTTGGGATTTCCGTTTTTAAGAAGAGGTCTTGTAGTATCACCTGAAAGCCTTTTTAAAATTGAATCTTCGGATGCCCTAAGAAATACAACTTGTCCCATTTCTTTAAGAAGCTTACGGTTTCTTTCCCGGATTGGCATACCGCCCCCGGTGGAAAGAACCGTATTTTTTAGGGTATCTTTTACCGATATCAGCAGTGATGTCTCCAGGTCACGAAAAAAATCTTCCCCATGCAGCCGGAAAATATCATTAATTGTTATATCTTCCAAAGATTCAATCATCTCATCCGTATCTTTAAAATCATAGTTTAATTTCTCGGATAAAAGCTTTCCTACGCTGGTCTTGCCCGACCCCATAAAGCCTGTTAATATGATATTATTTCCCTTCATCTTATGTCTCCCCATTCATGTATAAAACAAATATCTTTTTAGCTTGCTTTTTATGCCCCTGCTCAGCTTAAATTTTTAAATTAAGTTTTTATAATTTTATTATAAATTCTGTGTATCCTCCGGTAACTTACACCTGTTTTATTTTGCCCCTTCTTAAATCCCTCCGGTAAAATTTAAGAACGATTCTTTCCAATTTCCGCTTCAGTAATATCTGTATCTCATAATCTTCACCTATAGGTTTTACAAAATAAGACATCATCCCTATCCTGTTTGCTCCGAATATATCGGTAAATAACTGGTCTCCTACAAATACCGTATTGTCTATTGCTGTTCCCATCAGCCTTGTTGCCTTGATAAAACTGCTTTTGGCAGGTTTATTGGCCTTGTATATATATTTTACGTTAATCTCCCTGTTAAATCTTTTTACCCTTTCCTCTTTATTGTTTGAAATTAAGCATACCTCAAATCCGATTGCCTTAAGCATAGTTATAAGTTCAACGGCTCTGGGACTGGCATCAGCCCCATGTTCCACCAAAGTGTTATCTATATCAAAAATAATCCCCCTGTACCCCTCTTTATACAAACTTACATAATCAATATCATAGGCAGAATCTGCTATCCTTTTCGGGTAGAATATTCTTAACATATCATCTCTCCAAACTGTGAAAATATATAATAATATTATTATATGTATTTTTCATATATATAAATTTCATCAAAAATCTCTTTTGCTT
>CAZIHC010000282.1:0-3302 GCA_964538605.1 uncultured Herbinix sp.
TACTTGATTCTGGAGATTTTTATAAATTTAAGATTTATATAATAATACTTAAGCATATAATGCTTTAGAAAATGAAAATTATTATCAAAAAATATGCTGATTTTATTGACAAACTTTAAACAATGTGCTACCACTATATATGGATGTTAGAGCTGTCTAACATATTTGGAGTCTGATAAATAAGTATTCATTGTTATATTTTATCTCATCGTAAATATATACTGTATTGTACTGCACAGGGAGAGATATCTATGAAAGTTAATAAGTCTGTTCAAGGCGTTATAAGTCTGTATTATGCCAAGGACAATCAGAAATATATAATAGCAGATGCACCTGACATAGGTGTATTAAAGAGTTTAGGCATAGTAAAAAATGCTACTGTGTTAAAGAAAATGACCCACAAATTAGGCGGGCCTGTACTCCTTATGGTTGAATCCAGTCAGATAGCCATAGGTAAAGATATAGCCGAAAAGATACTGGTAAGGAGGTAAAGGATATGGCTGCATGTCATGAGATAAGCGAGGATGCCAAAGTATATCAAAAGTCCAATAAAATATTACTGATGGGAAACCCGAATGTCGGAAAAAGTGTATTCTTTTCAAATTTGACCGGTATCCGCGTTGTAAGTTCCAACTATGCGGGAACTACAGTCGGCTATACGGAAGGAACTATAAAATTAGGCAATGAAACCTATACATTGATCGATGTACCCGGTACATACTCACTTGAAGCGACTTCTGAAGCTGAAGAGGTCGCTATACGTTTTATAAACAGCAATCCGGCAGCTATTATATGTGTTCTTGATGCCACGAATCTGGAAAGAAACATAAAGCTTGGGCTTGACATTAAAAGTTATAACATACCTGTTGTATATGCACTCAATATGGTAGATGTGGCAAAAAGGCGAGGTTATGATATAAATTTAGGTTTACTGGCAAAAGAACTGGGTGCACCGGTAATACCTACGGTAGCCGTTAAATACGAAGGAATAGATAAACTGACTGAAGAACTGCAAAAAATATTAAACAGTTCCAAAAAAGCTTGCGGTAAATGTGTTTCTTGTCCGGGGTGTGCAAAAATAGGCATAAATACATGGGACAGGGCAAGAGAAATTGCTGCCAGGGTGAGAATAAAAACTGAAGAGAAACCGTCATTTTTAGACCTGTTAGGAAACAGTATGCTAAAGCCTTGGCCGGGAATTCCTATAGCACTTCTGATCATTTTTGCATCCCTGGGAGTTATCATAGGAGCAGGAAAATTTCTGCAGGAATATATTTTAGGACCGTTGGTTGGTGACGTACTTGTCCCGTTCTTTAAAATGATTATTTCCTATATGGTACCTGAGGGCATTTTACATAATGTGCTTGTTGGGGAATACGGAATCTTTGCCATCGGATTTGAATGGATTATAGAATCTATACTTCCTTATGTTTTCTTGTTTTACGTTGTATTTTCGTTTCTGGAAGATTCGGGTATATTACCCCGCCTGAGTGTTTTGTTCGACAGTATCATGAGAAAGATGGGCGTACAGGGCGGAAGTATGATAACAATTTTACTAGGTTACGGCTGTGCCGTGCCCGCGATAATCGGTTCAAGAACCGCAACTACCAAGAAAGAGCGGCTGATGATATCTGCCATTGTGTGTTTTGCAGTACCGTGTATTTCTCAAACCGGTGCCTTAATAAGCTTGTTTGCCGGATTTTCACCGGTATTACTGCTTTTGATGTTTTTGCTGTCATTTGCAGTAATGATAACAGTGTCTGCGGTTTTATCCCGTATAATAAAAGGAAAAGTAGACCCTATGATTATCGAAATCCCAAATTTGCTTATTCCTAACGGCAAAGCATATGGCAAAAAGCTTATGCTGCGTATGAAAAATTTCTTTCTGGATGCGGAAATACCCATGCTGATATCCATAGTTATAGCTGCTTTATTAAAAGAAACAGGATTGTTAGAGAAAATAGCCGTTTATCTGGAACCGGTTGTCAGCGGATGGCTGGGGTTGCCTAAGAGTGCTGTAATAGCATTGATATTAGGAATAATCCGCCGAGAAATGGCAGTTGCACCTTTATTGGAAATCGAGGGATTAACAGCCCTTCAGGCATTTGTAGGCGGTACTGTGGCTTTACTGTATCTACCTTGCTTATCGGTTTTCGGTATTTTGTCAAAAGAGTTCAATACCAAAACTGCTTTGGCCATATCTTTAGCCACTACCTTAAATGCATTGCTGGTTGGAGGACTTATTAATCAGCTAGCCCATTTATTTATGTAAGCCATACAAATGAAAAGATCAATAATAATGATAAATAGCCATAGATTGATTGAGATTGTGTATGTTCCGTAAAAATCCTAAGTATTTGACTTATAAGTTTTGAGAAAATGCTGCATGGCAAGAACAGAATCGTTGCTGATTACATGCTCAATTAAACATGCATCTTCATCGGCAATATCGGCATTGATTTTAAGTACTTCTATAAAAAACTTTTTAATTATATTGTGCTTTTCAGATGTTATTCTTGCCAGTTTAAGCCCTTCTGGGGTTAAATATACTTCTTTGTATTTTTCATTTATAACCAGCCCTTTATTGGCAAGCGTTAATACGGCATTATTAACGCTTGCTTTTGTTACGCCTAGTCTCTCTGAAATATCTGAAACTCTGGCACCACAGTTTCCTTCGGAAAGTTCATATATAGCTTCGAGATAATTTTCCATAGCATATGAAAGTTTTTCCATATATCCTCCCGTAAACCAGAAGTTTAAAAAGTTACAATAAAGTATAAAAATATGCAAAAATAGATAATGACTTCAGGGTTTAATTATGTTAATAATTATACCATAATCTTAATCTGCATACAAATATAGTAAATAATGAATGAATTTTATAACGTATAACGGTTTTTTAAGTACAGAGCAAAATTCGTACAAACGTAAGCATAAAATGTTTTACTTATAATATTTAATATAAAATTTTGGAGGAAATTTATGAAAAGGATTATTTTTTTTGCTTTAACTATAATGATGTTATCGTTAATAATAACTGGCTGCAAAGAAAGTGAGAAAAGCACATCAGACAATATAACTGATTTATAAAAAAATGAACACCTGCTGTTGTATTGTGTTTTAAACACATTTTACGGCAGGTGTTTTTGAGGGTGCATTATGGTTTTACTTTTTATTGCCTTTTTTATCGGTAAATCCGTGAGGGTCCCCGTCTCCGTATCCTTCTCTGCTGGCCATATCTTTTACGGAAGTGTTCATGTCTTTGTCCTTTGTAGTGCCCCCCGTTGTCAAGACACTATTTC
>CAZIHC010000283.1:0-3298 GCA_964538605.1 uncultured Herbinix sp.
AACCGAAGGTTTTTTCTCTTCTTCTATATATTCATGTTCAGGCAGCTTATCAATGATTTCTTTAAGTTTTTCAAGCTGATTCTTCTTAATATAAATCATAGGAGGACGCAAAAACTCTTCCATGGTATTAAGAAGATATTTTCTGGAATTTGTATTGTTTCTAAGATATTCGACTCTTTCGGAAAGAAGTTTATGGAATTCCTCCAATTTAAAATACCAGTTTGTAACGTTTATAATTTCAGGTGTTTTTCCGGATAAAGTGCTTTTCGGATTTATAAGCTCATTGGGCATATATTGATGACCTAAAGAGCATTCGTCCGCATAACCTCTTTCCGATTTGCAGCCTTCGATAGGGCATTCTCCCACTACCTGTCTTCCGTTTAAAAGCACCTTAAATTCGGGATCGTAAAACTGCGGTGTTGACAGCTTCTCAAGATAACCTTTTTCATAAAGCTTTTCAAAAACTTCCTCGGAAACCTTGTTATGAATCTCACCGCTTCTTCCTAATGCAGAAGCGCCATACAGATTAAGGCTAATCTCATAATCGTCCAGAGTTTTCTTTTGTCTTAAATGGTTCTGGGTTACATACTCTTCTATAGTACCTTTATATCCCTCTTCTTCACAAAGCTTGCGGTAGCTTTCCAGTATCGGTGAACCGTAGCAGTCTGTACCTGAAACGAATATTACATTCTCTTTGCCGATTCTGTCCCTTAAAAATCTAGCAAAAACATCGGCATGGATAAATACACCGCCTATATGTCCGAAATGAAGCCCTTTATTTCCGTATGGCATACCTGCCGTTACTATAGCTCTTTTCGGAAACTTGGGCCTTTCCCATTCTTTTTCGTTTCTTTTTTTAAAATTATCCTCGTTCATAAGTCTCCTCCTTATTCCTTTAGTAGCTTACTAATATTACCTGATAAACGGTAAATACATATGAAACGCAAAAACTACTTTATAAGTATTGGATTACACATTAAAGTATTTTTGTAGTTCTTACTACCACAGGAAAGTCGTAACATTTCCTATTGCATTAAAAAAACCCTACAATAATCTATGATTATCGTAGGGACGAAATTATCGTGGTGCCACCCTATTTCTTTGATATGTCGCCATATCAAACTCATTAGGTACAAAAATATACCTTAGTCCTGTAACGTGGACAAACGTCATAGCATCACCGGATAATTTATTCCGGATCCGTATGCGGCTCCGAGGCTTGCTTCATCCTAACTTCCCCATTCCTTCTCAGCTTTAGCGGAACTCTCTGTAGGTTCCGTTAAGACTACTCTTCTCTTCACAGCCTTTAAATGTATTCAGTTTATTCATTAATTTCAATATTTCTTAATCCGTATGGTATGATATTCTAATCAAAAAGTCAAGTAATATTTTTCATTTAAATAATACTATAATTAGTTTGTATCAGTATAATACGGAACGATAATATAATTTCCCGCATGTATTTTTTCCGATGTAAGCCCGTTACTTAACATAATTTCTTCTACATATTCATTCAAATCTTTATATTCACAGGACATATACCTGGAAGCAATGCTCCATAAGGTATCCCCTTTTTGAATCTGAACACTGGTTACCTGCTTAACCCTTTTATTACTGTTTGTTGCTGTAGCTGTTTTGGTAGTAAATATAACGGTAAGAACTATTATAATTAATATTATAACCAGACCTATCCACTTAATATTCTTTCTTCCCGATATGTTGTATGAACCTTTTCTTAAAGGTTTTGAATCAAGATCATTAAGAAACGTATTGTTCATTATATTTACCTCCTGCCGATTATACAAAGATTAATTTTAATCTCAGCAATACATGATATACGGACAAATAAAACTATATGCAAATAAGACAACCCATTAACTTTATACTTCCCTTTACCCCAATGTTCAAATTAAAGACAATTAATCTAGCTCAAATCCCGAGTTAATTCTTAAGGGAAAATTATACCACGAACATATGTTTATATGAATTATATCGAACATACATTTGTTTGTCAATATAAAATTCGAACATATATTCATTTTTTCAAACATTTTTTCGTTTTTTAGAACATAGGTTTTGCATTTTCCTGCCAGTTATGTTATACTATAAAAAATGATAAATTACCTATTAACTTTAAATGATGAATACTACCCTATGAAAAATAGAATGGATATATTAGGAGGAAATCTAATGGGATATGGTAGGATAAGTAATAAGCAAAAAGAAATACTTGAATTTATAAAAGCTCAGATTATAAATAAAGGATACCCACCGGCAGTCCGTGAAATTTGCGAAGCTGTAAACCTTAAATCAACCTCATCGGTTCATTCTCATTTAGAATCTCTTGAAAAAAACGGATATATTCGCAGAGACCCTTCCAAACCCAGGGCTATAGAAATAATAGACGACGAATTCAATCTTACAAGACGGGAACTTGTTAATGTTCCTATTGTAGGTACAATTACGGCAGGGCAGCCAATCCTGGCTGTGGAAAATATAGAAAGTTATTTTCCTGTTCCTTCTGAATTTATGCCCAATACCGAAACGTTTATGCTGAAAGTCAAGGGCGACAGTATGATTAATGCTGGAATATTTGACGGAGACAGAATTATAGTACAAAAACAGTCCCATGCCAAAAACGGTGACTATGTTGTTGCTCTGATAGATGATGAAGTTACGGTAAAGACCTTTTATAAAGAGAACGGTTATTTCCGTCTGCAGCCCGAAAATGATGCTATGGAACCTATTATTGTTTCCGATTTGCAGATCCTTGGTGTTGTAATAGGGCTTTTCCGTATAATTAAATAATATTTTGTAACAGCTTTTATTATCCATTTAGAAGTAAGCTTTAAAAAATTCAGATAATATAAAAAACAGTGCCAGTTACCGTTTGCAGGTATCTGGCACATAATATTACAACTGATCTATACTGACTGTTTTTCCGTCTCTCCATATTCTTTCAAGATTGTAGAACAGACGGTCTTCTTTTGAAAAAACATGAACAATTACATCGCCGTAATCCATCAGTATCCAACTGGCACTTCTTATGCCTTCTATTCTCAACGGCTCATAACCGTTCTTACCCAGCTTTTCAAGAACAGAATTCATTAAAGCATCGACCTGAAGAGCATTGGTACCGCTTGCGATTATAAAATAATCGGCTATTATGGATATATCCTTAATATCTATTATTGTAATTTCTTCGCCCTTCTTTTCATCCAGGGCTTCATATGCCAGTTTGACCTTTTCCTTTGATTTTTCCATATCTACCTCCAAATAATCATTAAAACTATTTAAA
>CAZIHC010000284.1:0-3295 GCA_964538605.1 uncultured Herbinix sp.
TGCTCTCAGGCTTAATTCCGGTCAACCCTTTAATGCCGCTTCCCCTGAATAGATTCAGGAGTATAGTTTCCGCATTATCGTTTTTATTATGTGCTACCGCAACCTTGTTGCAATTGCTTTTTTGTGCCGCATCGAAAAAGGCCTCATAGCGCACCTTCCTGCCCGTTTCCTCTTCAGAAAGGCCCTCCTCAACTGCTATCGATTTTACATTATAATGATATGCGAAAAAAGGGATTTCAAGCTTATCACAAAGCTCTTTTACAAAATCTTTGTCCTTGTCTGCTTCAACATCCCTAATTCCGTGATGAACATGGACAACAAACAGTTTTATGTCGGTGTCCTTATAGAGCTCGGCCAGTAAATGCATCAGGCAGACAGAATCAGCCCCTCCCGATACTCCGATTAGGATTCTGTCTTTACTTTCTATAAGATTATTTGCTTTTATAAATTCGAATACTTTATCAGTCATGGCTTACCTTTATTTGAATATTTAAATTTATTCTTCATTTGTATTCTAAACTTTTCCCTATAAAATTTCAACGCCTAATACTTTATTATTTTACCCTATACTTTAAAAAACCTTTTTTCCGAACAAGCTTCATTATGCTCAATTTTTAAGCCATATTCCTGCCGTAATTATTGTCATATCATCTTTGGGAACATAATCTTTCTGTGCCAAGGCATGCTCCAGTATACGGTTGGCAATTTCCTGAGGGTTATTGCTTTTAATATCCATAATCAGCTTTTCCATATATGCTTCTTTATTCTCATCAGGAAAACAGTCCAATACACCGTCGGTAACCATAATAATTATGTCCCCTTCATAAAGCTTCTTGTTGACCGAATCGTAATCCACCGTTTTAAACATTCCGATAGGAAGAGTAGAGCAGCTTATAGTTTCAACCCAACCGTCCCTCTTTATAAATGTGGATGCTGCCCCTATTTTTACAAACTCACTCACCCCCGTATATAAATTTACCGTAGCCATATCAAGGGTGGAAAAAGTCTGCCTGTCAGCTTTTAAAACCAAGTTGGAATTTATAAGCTTTACCGCTATTTCCGAATCAAATCCGGCCTCCAAAAGCTGTTCAAGTAAAGCGAGTACCGTTTCGCTTTCATCCCCTGCCTCTTTGCCTGTCCCCATACCGTCGGACAGCGCAAGCATCACTTCACCGTTTTCCAGTCTTAAGACAGAAAAATTATCTCCCGAAATATTATCCTTCATGGCTCTTGCCATACCGGTTAAGATTTTAAATTTGGTATCTTCCACAAAAATATATTCTTCATACTTTTTTGACAACATAGATTTTGACGTCTGGGATACCACAAATTTTATTCCCAGGGCATCCGATATAAGGGAAGCCACCTCCTTTGTAGTAATAAAGCGGTTCCTTCCCAGAGCTGCATTTATAATTATTTCTTTATGTTTATCCGCTTTTTCAAATATAGCAATGTTTTTTACATCTATATGCTTTAATCTTAATTTTCTTACTATTTTATCCTCTTCTTTTTCCATAACTCTTGCAGCCTTATATATATCAACCGTCAATGAATGAATGACATCAGATACTTGCCGTAATTGTCCCGCAATTACTTCTCTGCTTTCTGCCAGCCGGTTTGCCCAGATATTGTTAAGTCTGGCTATCTCAAACCCCCTGTTTGCTTCCAGCACCAATTCATCTGTAAAAATGCAATTTTCCAACAGATACGAAGGAATGTCCTTTTTTTCAATATATCCCTTCTTTTCCGCCACCTCAAATAATTGGCAGGCCGATTTATATGTTTCTTCAAAATTTACATCCCAACAAAAGTTACAGTTATTGCAATTCTTGCACAGCCTTTCAGACAGATCTTCAAATATATGATCAAGCTCCTTTCCGCCGGTTTTAAACTGTCTTTCTGTTATACTGTCCAGAATTTTTGACAGTTTCAGAAAAGAATCCGAAAATATTTTCATCCTTGCATTAGCCATCTTTTTTAAATTCTCTGTAGACAGTAAAACATTCCCGGACTCGCCATTGTCATAATCTACTCTGTATATAATACTTTTGGGCAACAGGACAAATACCAGTATTGCCGAACATATGGCTCCGATTTCTCTTACTGAAACCGTCATATCCTCATAAATTATGCCCACAATAAGTGCTATCAGTGAAAAAACTGTAGCTGTAGGTATTCTTCCAAGGCTTCTGAACAATGCAGGTATGATTCCCATCAATGTAAGCATACTTACAACGTGTACAGGCTCTCCCCGAAGGGTTAAGGCAAATCCGGCTACCGCCCCTGTAACCGCCCCTTGTCCAACCCCGTACTTATATGTGAATAACAGTATAAAGAAATATACAACAGTTTCTATAGGTGCAATATAATTACTGCCAAATTCAGGTGTTGCATAGATTATTATGGCCACCATAATACTTAAGCTAATCATCTCTTCATTGGTCATTTTCGTCCCTTTAGGCTGCTTTATCAAAAATCCCGTACCCTGGCTGAAAATCACACCGGATACATATGCAATCACAGCTTCCAATACGGCCATCATTATCAAATCAATGTTCCATCCGTAGGCAGCAGCCTCCATCATGGCAAACGTGCCCAATAGTATGGCAGGTATATAAAAGTAAACCCGTACAGGCAGCTCTTTTTTCTTTATTATTGGGGATTCCAATAATACTATTGAACTTACCAGTGTAAGCAGATATTTCAGCACCATTGTGGGCGGCATGACCGTTCCGATACCAAAAAGTATTGTCACAAAAAGCAGACCTGTGCTGGCCTTATCCAGATATGCTGCTGTAAAATATCCTATAGCCAGCGGGCTTATTCCTAAGAAGGAAGCCCGGGCTATCACAAATCCGATAATATAAACCCAGATTGCGTTGTTTCTTAATTTTGTCCTGATTAGATTATACATCCTGCTACGCTCCTTTTTTGCCAACTGTGCGGTTAGTTTTCTATTGGCATGTTTTATATGCCGCTTTATTATAGGCACAACGTAGCAAAATGTTTGTCAAAATCAATCCCTTTCATAAAAAAACTTTTTGACAATAATTCTGTCAAAAGACCAAATAAATCGAATATAGGGGCTTCAATTTTTTTAAGAAATTAAGAAAGCGGCTGCCTCATAATGTTCAAAAAACACTATGAAACAACCGCCGTATGTTACAAAATCTTTTGTTTTAGTATTAAAACACATACCTGCATTCATTTTTACAATAAAAAATAGCGAAGGACGGATTTGAACCGCCGACACTGCGGGTATGAACCGCATGCTCTCGCCAACTGAGCTACTTCG
>CAZIHC010000285.1:0-3275 GCA_964538605.1 uncultured Herbinix sp.
ACCTATATTAAAAAGTCCCATTTTAAAGGCAAAACCTACGGCAAGACCGGTCATCATTATAGGAGTTGCAAAGTATAAAACATTACCGAGATCCGTAAATCCATAGAACAGAATTTTTTCAAATGCCGCAGAAGCTTTTTCCGGTCTGGCACAAAGCATAACTATATATCCTATTATTAATCCGAGAAATATAGCAAGAAGCGCAGAGGTAAAAGCCGAAAAAGATTTACTTTTAATAACTGAATTCAATCTTTTAAGCATAGTCCTTCTCCTTTACTGTATCCCGTTTTGCACCTGACATATACAGGCCCAGTTCTTCAACCGTAGTTTTCTTTGGATCAAGTTCACCGACAATTTCACCTTCATACATAACCAGGATTCTGTCGCTTACATTCATTACTTCATCCAATTCGAACGATACCAGTAATACGGCCTTTCCCGCATCCCGGGATGCTATTAGTTGCTTATGAATATATTCAATGGCACCGACATCCAAACCTCTGGTAGGCTGAACTGCAACCAAAAGCTTATGCTCTTTGTCAATTTCACGGGCTATAATTGCTTTTTGCTGGTTGCCGCCCGACATGCTTCTTACAACAGTTATAGGACCCTGACCGCTTCTTACGTCATACTGTTCTATTAAACGGTTGGCGTAATCTCTTACTTCTTTTTTCTTTATAAATCCGAGTCTTTGGAACTTGGGCTGCCAATATCTTTGCAGCACAATATTTTCTTCCAGTGTATAATCCAGTATCAGACCATGTTTATGTCTGTCTTCCGGAATATGGCTCATTCCTGCCTTTGACCGTTCCCTTATTGATGCCTTTGTAATGTCTTTGCCGCAAAGAGTGATTTGGCCGGAATGCATTTTTTGCAAACCGGTTAAGGCATATATAAGTTCTGTCTGGCCGTTTCCGTCAATACCTGCCAGGCATACTATTTCACCGGCACGTACATCAAAGGAAACATTTTTAACTGCAAGGGTTTTTTTGTGAATTTCGGACATAACTGAAACATTTCTTACTGATAATACCGTTTCTTTTGCTTTTACATCCGCTTTTTTAAGGTTAAATTCAAGTTCACGGCCTACCATCATCTTGGACAATTCTTCTTTTGTGGTATTTTTTACATCTACAGTACCGACATATTTACCTTTTCTAAGAACTGTGCAACGGTCTGCAACCGCCAAAATCTCATTCAATTTATGCGTAATGAAAAGAATGGATTTACCCTCTTTTGCAAATCCTCTCATTATTTCCATCAGTTCGTCGATTTCTTGCGGTGTAAGAACCGCGGTAGGCTCATCGAAAATAAGTATTTCATTATCACGATAAAGCATTTTTAGTATTTCTACTCTCTGCTGCATTCCTACGGATATATTTTCAATTATGGCATCAGGATCGACTTTAAGTCCGTATTGCTCACTAAGTTTTAAAATTTTCTCTCGGGCTTCTTTTCTATTGATAAAGCCCATTTTATTAGGCTCAACACCTAAAATTATGTTTTCCAAAACCGTAAAAATTTCCACCAGCTTAAAATGCTGATGAACCATGCCAATACCTAAAGCATTGGCATCATTGGGGTTGTTGATTTTTACTACTTGGCCGTTTTTGCGGATTTCACCTTTATCCGGCTGGTACAAACCGAACAGAATACTCATAAGAGTAGATTTTCCGGCTCCGTTTTCTCCAAGCAGGGCATGGATTTCGCCTTTACGCAGCCTAAGAGTAATGTTATCGTTGGCCACAATGCCGGGAAAAACCTTTGTGATATTCAGCATTTCAATAATGTAATTTTCCATAAAAACCTCCACGGTAAACGTATTTGATTAACATACGCGTCAATCCGCACTTTTTGACTATTATTTATTAATTTAGTATTGGAAGCTTTTAAACACTATATGTAATTTTTAAAAAAGGGAAAGGCAACCGCCTTTCCCAATTCATGGCTGCTTATTAAAGGCTAAGCCGATATATCAGGAATTTTCAAAAATAATTATAGCTTAAATTTAATTATCTTACTTCAACCTGAACTTTAACCAGGTTAAGACCGCTTACCAGCTCTTCGGCTGTAGCAACACCGTTAGGATCTTCTACTGTGATGGTACGGATAGGATCTACAGTACCGTCAACCAGTTTCTGGAATACTGCATTGTACTGATCCATTGTGAATTTTTCAAAACGATCAAATGCATTACCGTTAGGATCATCCAAAACTGTAGTAGGAAGGCCTACACCGTCATTCTTTGCATCAAAATAAGTTGTCTTTCCGCCATATTTGCTATCGAAGTCATTTGTCTTATAAATTGACTCAAGAACCTGAATAACGGATGCGCCTAAACCTTTGGTAGCTGATGTGATAACGGTTTCACTGTCATATCTCTGGTCAACGTCAACACCAATAACTTTTGCTCCGGCTTCTGAAGCTGCAGCCATAACGCTCTTACCAACAGAACCGCCGCAGGCAAAGATAACTTCTACACCTTCCTGGTACATGGTTTTTGCGGTTGCTTTATTGGTGTCGTTTTCATCAAAGTTACCGGTGTAGTGATAAATTACTTTGATTTCACCGTCACCCAAGCCTAATTCCTTGGCGGCATCTTCGGCACCCTGCAGATAACCGTAACCGAAAGCCTGAACCGCAGGTACGGCCATACCGCCCATGAAGCCGAGATTCTTCATACCGTCCATAACAGCGGCATATCCCGCAAGATATCCGGACTCTTCTTCTGCGTACATGATACTTGCAACATTCTTTTCGGTCTTAAAGTCGCTGTTATCTGCGGTACGAGGAGCACCGTCAAGAAGTATGAATTTTACATCCGGATATTTGGTCTGAGCTTCATATACGGCTACTTCGAACAAGAAACCGGGAGTTACAACAACTTTTGCACCGCCGGATACGGCAAGATCGATTGCTGCCAGATAACCGGCATCGGATGCTTCTTCGGGTTTATAATACTGATGTGAAATATTGTTTGCAGTAGCGAACTCTACAACACCTTCCCAGGCACCCTGGTTAAAGGATTTGTCATCAATATTACCCTTGTCCGTAATCAAAGCAATCTCATATGTGTCACCGGTTTTACCTGTGTCACCGTTGTTGCCGGCATTATTTTCGTCTTTTTTACCGCATGCGGTTAAAGCACTTATTGCCAGCACAAAAACCATAAAAAAAGCAATAATTTTTTTCATAAAACATCCCTCCGTATAGTATATCGTGGTCTGTTAACTTAATAATAAAAATGAGACCTGAAACGCCTCTGGTATAATGGA
>CAZIHC010000286.1:0-3263 GCA_964538605.1 uncultured Herbinix sp.
ATTCTAACTTATTTTGGCCGTTTTGTCTGTCTTAATTTCTGGTATCATTATAAAGTATTTATTTTTTAATTACTATAGTTTTATCATTTACACCAATTAACTATACTCGTACAAGCATAGCAGTTGCTCACTCCGGAAGAACAGATTCAAGCGGTGGACACAGGGATAATAAAAATAAAAGTGGATTAGGGAGTTATCATTATCATTGTGGCGGGCACCCGGCACACCTGCATAAAGACGGAAAATGTCCGTATGATACTTCCAGTAAGAAATCAACACAAAGCAGTACATCAAGTTCAACCAAAAAATCAGCTACAAGTAATGAAAAAGTAACTAATAAAAAGGAAGACAGTAAAAAGAAGACTGAAAAAGACATTATAAAAGAAGTACAACAAGCTTTAAACGATTTAGGATATGATTGTGGAAAAGTAGACGGAATACTAGGTAAGAAGACAAAAGCAGCGTTAAAGAAATTCCAACAGGACAATGGACTGAAAGTTGACGGCAAAATTGGAAAAGAAGTAAAGAAAGCATTAAAAATAGAATAATCAATAATAATTTAGCAGGCATCCTTTAGGATGCTTTAATTTTTTATGAAATTTAATTGATAATAATTCAATAAAATTAATATAGTAAAATAAATGTTCAGAAATAAATATATATATTATTTAAGATTTTAACGTTGTTAAATTTATACATGAATACTATAATAATTATAATCTTTCAATCGGCAGGATGTCACTGGCAGATAAATTTTAAACCTTTAGATTATTGTTTTGATTGGGGGTATAAAGATGAAAAAATCAAATATCGTTGACTGGAAGACCATTACGGGATTTGTCACGGAGGTTTTTATAAAGTATGGGGTACCTGACGAGGATGCCAGAATATGTGCCGATGTGTTGTTGCAGGCTGACAAGTGGGGAATTGAGTCTCATGGGGTTAACCGCTTAAAGCCTATATATTTGGACAGGATTAAAGCTGGAATTCAAAATCCTGTTACGAATTTTGAAGTGATAAAAGAAACGGCCACAACGGCAGTTGCCGACGGTCATCTTGGAATGGGCCAGGTAATAGGTTATAAGGCTATGAACATGGCCATAAGTAAAGCAAAAGAGTACGGTATGGGCATGGTTGCCGTACGCAATTCTACCCATTACGGAATAGCAGGATATTATGCATTCATGGCAGTAAATCAGGGCTGTATAGGCATAACAGGTACAAACGCCAGACCTTCAATAGCACCGACTTTTGGGGTTGAGAATATGCTGGGCACCAATCCTTTGACTTTTGGTATGCCTACAGACGAGGAATTTCCTTTTTTACTTGATTGTGCCACTTCTATTACCCAAAGGGGAAAAATTGAGTATTATGCCCGCATAGGCAAGGATACACCGGAAGGCATGGTTATCGGAAGGGACGGAAAGACAAAAACGGATTCAAAGCAAATTCTTAGGGATTTAGACAGTCAAAATGCCGCATTGGCTCCCCTGGGAGGTATCGGTGAGGAACTTGCCGGTTATAAAGGTTACGGATATGCAACGGTTGTTGAGATCTTATCTGCAGCTTTACAGCAGGGACAATTTTTACGGGCTTTATCAGGTATTGATAAAGAGGGCAAAAAAGTACCGATGCCGCTTGGCCATTTCTTTATTGCAATAGATCCCGAGGCATTTATGGGTTTAGAGGATTTTAAAAAGACCTGCGGTGATATTTTAAGAGAGTTAAGAAATTCTGCAAAAGCACCCGGTCAGGAGAGGATTTATACGGCGGGAGAAAAGGAATATCTGGTATGGCTGTCGCGTAAAGACAGCGGAGTACCTATAAATGAGTCGGTTCAGAAAGAACTGATACAACTAAGAAATGACCTTGGACTTAGCAGGTATGTATTTCCTTTTGAATAAAATTTGTATATATAATACATTCTAAATATTGTAAAGACAGAAGGGCGGTTATATGGACATCAGAAAAATATCTCTTGAAAAACATTATGAATGGAAAGGTAAAATTGAGGTAATATCCAGGGCTAAAATAAATACAAAGGAGGATTTGTCAATAGCTTATACACCGGGTGTTGCAGAACCCTGCAAGGAAATACATAAAAATTATGATTTGTCATTTGAGCTGACCCGCAGGGGTAATTTGGTTGCTGTTGTTACGGACGGGACAGCGGTTTTGGGATTGGGGGATATAGGGCCTGAGGCCGGCATGCCTGTTATGGAAGGAAAATGTGCTTTGTTTAAAGAATTTGCTGATATAGATGCTGTTCCGATTTGCCTGCGGACAAAGGATATTGACGAAATTGTAAGAACAGTTTACCTGATATCGGGAAGCTTCGGAGGTATAAATCTTGAAGATATTTCAGCTCCCCGGTGTTTTGAAATCGAAAGAAGGCTTAAAGAGATATGTGATATTCCGGTATTTCATGACGATCAGCATGGAACCGCTATAGTTGTAGGAGCGGCGTTAATAAATGCTTTGAAGCTTGTAAAAAAGGATATTAAAAAAATTAAAGCTGTTATAAACGGAGCAGGTTCGGCCGGGATTGCTATTGCCAAGCATTTGTTAAATTTAGGGATGAGCAACATTATTATGGTTGACCGTGTCGGTATTATCTGTGAAGGTATGGAAGAATTAAATCCGGCTCAGAAACAGATATCAAAGATTACCAATAAAGAAAGACTAAAGGGTAGACTTGAAGATGCGATAAAAAAAGCGGATGTATTTATAGGGGTATCTGCTCCTGATGTACTTAGCAGAGATATGATAAAATCCATGGCATCAGATGCTATAGTCTTTGCTCTGGCAAATCCTGTTCCGGAGATAATGCCCGATTTGGCAAAAGAAGCAGGGGCACGGATAGTCGGAACAGGGCGTTCGGATTTTCCCAATCAGATAAACAATGTTCTGGCATTTCCGGGAATATTTAGAGGAGCTTTGGATTGTCGTGCAAAAACCATTAATGAGGAAATGAAAATTGCGGCAACGTATGCCATTTCCGAATTGGTTACGGATATTGAACTAAACGAGGAGTATATTATACCGCATGCACTGGATAAAAGGGTAAGCAAAGCAGTTGCCGAAGCTGTAACTAAAGCGGCTTACGAAACCCATGTTGCAAGAATATAGACAAATTCGGATATAATCAGACCGGATTAAAACCGTTGCGATTTTTGATACCCAAATCGGATATTTGATTATCCTGGTGGGATAAAGTTGCAACGGTTTTTTGCTATAGCAAAAATAATAAATTATATACTTTA
>CAZIHC010000287.1:0-3244 GCA_964538605.1 uncultured Herbinix sp.
TCTGCCGTAAGTTCATTAAACTTAGCACGGGTTAAAGTCATGTCAAAATGCTTAGGACCGTCAGCGGTAGCAGTAATAAACGGCAGATTAATATTGGTGGTAGTTGAAGATGAAAGCTCTATTTTGGCCTTTTCTGCAGCTTCTTTTAATCTCTGCATAGCCATTTTATCGGTGGAAAGATCCACTCCTTCGGCTTTCTTAAACTCTTCTACCATATAATTTATAATTCTTTCGTCAAAATCGTCACCGCCGAGCCTGTTGTCACCGGAGGTAGCAAGTACCTCTATAACACCGTCACCTATTTCAATGATTGACACGTCGAATGTACCGCCACCCAGGTCATAGACCATGATTTTCTGCTCTTTTTCATTGTCAAGGCCGTAAGCAAGGGCTGCGGCCGTAGGCTCGTTGATAATTCTTTTTACTTCAAGACCGGCTATTTTGCCGGCATCTTTTGTAGCCTGTCTTTGAGCGTCGTTAAAATATGCCGGTACGGTAATAACCGCTTCTGTTACTTTCTCACCCAGGTAAGCCTCTGCATCAGCCTTAAGCTTTTGCAGTATCATAGCGGATATTTCCTGAGGAGAATATTTTTTATCATCTATCGTAACACGATAATCGGTTCCCATATGTCTCTTTATTGACATAATGGTTCTATCGGCATTGGTAACTGCCTGACGCTTGGCAGGATGACCTACTAAACGTTCTCCGTTTTTGGTAAAAGCTACAACCGACGGTGTAGTTCTGGCACCTTCGGAGTTAGCAATGACAACAGGTTTTCCACCTTCCATTACGGCAACGCATGAGTTTGTGGTACCTAAGTCAATACCAATAATTTTTCCCATATTAATTCCTCCTATATGATTAAGAATAAATTGCTGGTAAGTCAAATTCTATTAATTAACTACCCTAACCATACTGTGTCTTACGACCATGTCGTTATACATATATCCTTTCTGGAACTCTTCGGCTACAATATTTTCGCCGTAATTTTCATCTTCATTATGCATAACGGCGTTATGGAAGTTAGGGTCAAATGGCTTTCCTACGGCTTCAATAGGCTTAACGCCTATATCATCAAGCATTGTCATCAGTTGCTTGTATATCATATTAAATCCCTGAACTATGGCATTGTCTTTATTGGCGTCATCAACCGCGCCAAGACCCCTTTCAAAATTATCTACTACGGGGAGCAGTTTTTCTATTACGCTTTTTACTCCCATATCAAACATTTGGGCTTTTTCTTTTTCGGTGCGCTTTCTGTAATTATCAAATTCAGCCATAATTCTTAACAGTTTATCTGTAAGTTCCTGAATTTTCTGTTCTTTAGCTTCCAATTCTTTATTTTTAGCTCCTTTAAATATTGATTTTTTTGATTTGGTTTCCTTTCCTCCTTCGGAATCCGAATCGCCTTCCTCGGAGATTTCCTGATCATCCACTGCCGCCTCATCTTCAAAGCTTCCTTCTGCGGCAGTTTCATTTGCGGCTTCTTCTTGGGAAGGAGCTTCTTTAGTTTGGCCGGTATTGTCAGCCTGATTTTTTAATTCATCATTTTGTGCTTCATTTTCCTTATCAGCTTCATTTTGAAGGATTTTCTCATTGATGTCGCTTGAATTACCCGTCATGTTATCTATTTTTTCATCCATAGTTTCATCGGCCTGTTTGGCATTTTGTTCTTTTTCCATGGCGGCTTTTACCACTTCAACTGTTTTGTCCATATCCTCCAAGCCTGCTTACCACCTTTCTTATATTATTTTTTCTTTTTAAAAATTTCATCAAGCTGCGCCATCAAATTTTTTAGCGTAGCTACCACTTTTTCATAGTCCATTCGCTTAGGACCGATAATTCCCACCTTGCCATATACCCCTTCTTCAATCTCATAGGTAGCCGTAACAACGGCACAGTCTTTCAGGGATTCAACGGGTGTTTCTTCTCCGATAAAGACCTGAATTCCTCTGCTGTCCTCACTGTCCATACGATGCTGAATTAGTCCTGACAGAAGTTTCTTTTCTTCCAGTGTATACAAAAGTTCCGATGCCTTTTCGACATCGCTTAATTCAGGATATTTCAATATATTTGTAGTTCCTGAAGTATATATTTCAAAGTCTTCATCCTCATTTACAGCCTGCATAATTGCATCTAATATATCGTTGACGATTTCCCTGTAATCTCCTGCCTGTTCCTTCATTTTTGTTATAATAGGAAGGTTTATGTCGGTCAAATCCAGGCCTTGTAAGAAGGTATTAAGTACTATATTAAGCTTTAAAATTGTTTCTTTGCTTAAGGAAACTGAAATATTTATAATCTTATTTTTAACTATATTTCCTTCAAAGACTAAGACAGCAAGCAACTGGCTTTCGTCTATATCGGTCAATTGAATAAACTTAACTTTCTTTTTGTATTTGGGCGTAGTTACCATCGTAGTATAATTTGTATTCTCAGCCAACAGCTTAGCCACTTTCTGCAGCATACTTTCCAGGCGGTCAGCTTTTTCGATCAAAATCTCCTTCATATTTTCTATTTCTTTATTCTTTTCTTTAAGAAGCATATCTACATAAAGGCGATATCCCTTATCTGTCGGAATCCTGCCGGCTGACGTATGGGGTTGAAAAATATATCCCATATCTTCCAGGTCAGACATTTCATTACGGATTGTTGCCGAGCTTAAATTAAGATTAGTTCCCTTTGAAATTGTTCTGGAACCGACAGGTTCACCCGTTTCCAAATAGTTTTGGATAATAGCCTGTAAAATTGTTAATTTCCTATCGTCAAGCTCGTGCATTCAATCACCTTTCTTAATTTTAATAATGATTAACTGATTATTTCCTTTTGCTGCATCAGGTGGCCGTCAGCATTATAAAACATACTTCTTTACAGGTATTTTGTATGTATTTTTCTTAATGATTAGCACTCACTTAATTTGAGTGCTAACACCTAGTAATAAAATATCACTATCATATCTATTTGTCAAGGATAAATTTACATTATTTAATCAAATAAAAATTCGGCCAAAACCCTGTTACTTACATTAATACCAAAGTCCGTAAGCCATATTCTTTCATTGTCTGATTCGATTAAACCCTGGTTTTTTAAACTTAATAAAATATTTCCGTATATTTCATCTATCGTTACCCCGAATTTTTCGTAAAAACTTTTAATGCTTACCCCTTTGGTCTTTCTTAAGCCAAGAAACATGAATTCTTCCATCTGATGGGCTCTTGTAAGAACTTCAATATCTTTTCTA
>CAZIHC010000288.1:0-3244 GCA_964538605.1 uncultured Herbinix sp.
CGGATGGTTTACAAAAACCCCGTAACCTTTACTTGATATATAAAAAGGCACGTTTTTATAAGCCTGTTCGGTTGATGTGCCGCCGTCTTCGTTCCAAATGTCAATCGATTGGCCATTTTTAACAAAAGGTGTAAATCTCTCACCGAAACCGTAAACCAGTTCACCCACCGACAAAGACAGCCTTTCCCTCATGTAAGTGTTGTCAAATCCACCGTCATCATAAGCCAGCCCTTTCCAGTCTGTTTTTATGTAAGCCAGATCTTTCCATCCGCTTTCGGTAATTTTTTCACCGTCCCTGTAAAACTCCATCTTCCAGTTATCCTTGTTTATTTTGACATTAATGCTGCCGCTTTTTATCACCAGGAAATCTTTTTTGTTGTCAACCGTAAGATTGCAGTTATCTTCCATATTCAGTTCAAAATTTGGAGTTTTGTCCCTGACACCAAGGTAATGATCAGCCCTTATACGCAATATTTCGGGATACGGTGAAGAGATGCGGATTGTCAGGTTTACACCGCCCAGAGTGTCTCCCCGGTGCCTGATTCTATGGGTGGGAGCACATATTCTTATTTCTTTGCAGGTAAACTCCCCCGTGGTTTTTATAGGCTTTCGTTCTTCGTTATTAATAAAATATACTTCCGCAGGCGAAAATACCTCCGTGCCTTGTTTGTTCAGCCAGCAACCGTTTGAGAATTTCACACATATTCCTCCTTTATTTTATATACGGCAATTATCACTAGCTGTCTGCCAAATCCGTCCTCTATGTGATTTAAAAATAAGCTTAAAAATATTTTAAGTCTGCACAAAACAATAATCAATGCCTATTATTGTACTATTATGCAGTCTTCTATCAAATGCCCGATTACGGTTCTGGAGAATGTGTAAAATATGTAAACTGGTAAAATTATATCTGAAACTTTTTACTTGTTTAATCCCAGTTTTTATATATAAAATACATCAATAATTAGCAATCTGAGACTACAGGTATTATTGACAAAAAGAATTGTCAGACCTAGAATGGATATATATGGTTGTCTATTCAACTTTGGGGGGTTTTTAATGAGCAGATTTTCGGATAGATTACGTAGAAATTTCTCTTTATTTGCTTTTATAGGAATATATATTGTTATTGTGGCGGTACTGCTCTTTCTTGAATCTTTTCAGTGGGAAACCCAATGGAATGTATTTTCAACCATGGTTCCATTTTTCCTATTGGGCGCCATGTTAGATTATATGACTGACAAAAATAAAGATCTTAGCAAAGGATATAAAATTTTTACGCAGCTTATGCCCACAGGTGTTTTTGTCCTTTTAGGCACTTCGTTTATTTTTCAGGCAGCAGGAAGGCCTCCCGTTGAAGCTTTTCAATATTTAATCTGGCTTTTCATTGCCGTCCCGTTTTTTATAACCAGCTATTTCAAAGAAAACTACAGAAAGAGGATGTTTTCATCCTTACTTGGAACAGGCTTTGTAGGAGCCGTATATCTGTATCTTACAACCATGACAGACGAACTTAACGAAGGAAACGGCCTGATTGTATATCTGATCTGCATCTTTCTGATGTTTTATGCGGCATCCGGCCATAAAAAACTTTATCCGGCCGGTACGGTATTAGGCCTTGCCTTCGCGGGAATTCTTGTTTTCTTTCGGCATTACCCTCTTACATACGACGGCAAACTTTACGGCTGGGATTTTGATATAGCTTATAAATTTGAGTTACTGTTGCTTTTTAGCTTTCTGATCTGCATAATTATATGTTTTTTTACCGCGGTTAAAAGAAATATGGATGCAACCAAATCAACGACATGATTGGCTATGTTTTAAATAATCATTACATGCCATACCTTTTTTTCAGAACTCTTTATTTAAACAAAAAACACATAGTGCGCAAACCTGTATAGACACAACGTTTGTTCACTATGTGTTTTAATTATAGTCAAATATTACTTGTAATATTTGAAATTTAACTTAAATTGTAAATATATTATTATTTTCGTCAACAGCCGTTATCTCAAATGAGTAATCCCTCAAATCGGCAGCAAGTGTAGCACTGCAGGAGTCTTTTTCCCATCTGAGTTTCAATATATGCGGTTCTGATTCGATAACTTGCAATTTGGCATCAAAGCCAAATGCAGGAAAAGTATTTCTGAATCTTAGCAGTTCTAACTGCCGTCTTACAATATCTGTTTTAAGTCCGTCTTTTACCTGATCCATAGTCAAATTGGTACGGTTAATTTCTTTATGCCCTCCCGGTCCTGCCTTTTTAACCGCCTCATAGTCATTTCTTCCTGCAAATAAATCAAGATACCATACCTGGGGTATTCCGGGAGTAAAAATTTGAATGGCTCTGGCCAAAAGAAGTTTTCTTTCGTCTTCTCCAAGGGCGCTGAAATACGTAGAATTAACCTGATAATATATATTTTTCTTACCGTGCAGGTCTTTTACCAGTCCGCCTCTTGATACAATCGTACTGATTAACTGGTCTATTTCATCATCAGGGATCAGGCCCTTTAAGTCCAGCAGAGGTATTCCGTCATGACAGCCAAGCATATTGACGGTTTTTATATTCTTTTCAATAATATCATTAAACCATTTAACTATATATTTATTGTTATGCCGCTCTAAAGCGTCAATAATCAATCCCGGCAAAAAGAAATCATAGGTAAGATACCCTTTTTCGGCTAATTTTTCGTGAACCTTTTCTTCATATCTTGAATGTATTTCAGGTAAAAGCGTTAATTGATATTTATCAGCCAATTCTCTTACCCGTTCAAGCAGCTCCCAGGTTCCCGGCTCATTCATGAAGTTCTTTTCTCCCGGTTCTTTTGGAGCGTATGCAAAAGCGTCAAGCCTTATTATCGATGCCCCGTATTCTTTTAGTTTATTTAAGGTATCATCATAGAACTCCCACACCAGTGGTGATTTTATATTAAGGTCCATCTGGCCAAGATACTGCCTTTTTGCTTCAAGCAAATCTATAACATCATCCTTGTATTTTTCAAAACCTTTAAAATCTATTTCACTAGGTTTCTTTCCTTCATCCAGGGCACTGTTTACCAGATTGGCTATTCTTTCAGCAGTTACATACTGGATATTCAGGTTTTTTATAAGTTCATAACTTGTTATTTTATTATATTTCACTTCCTGATAAAAAGTATTCCAATACGGTACTTCACTTCCGTCAGGCATTCTTACCATCAAAATCGGAAGTCCGGGTTTTCTGAAAAACATATTTTTAATATAT
>CAZIHC010000289.1:0-3238 GCA_964538605.1 uncultured Herbinix sp.
ATATCGGTTTTGGCTTTTGCTACGGCATTGTGGCTTTACCGATGGGTATCGTCGCAACCTTCTTCCAATGCAAAGGTAGCTGAAGTAGGTCAATTAATAAGAAGCGGGGCAAATACATTTCTTGCAAAGGAATATAAAACATTGATCCGTTTTTGTTTAGTAGCTTCCATACTTATTCTGGTATTCCTGCCTTCACCTATTTGGAATGGCAATGTACTGGACAATGTTATCATGGTGATAGCTTACATAGCAGGTACGGTATTTTCAGCAATTGCAGGAAAAATCGGTATCAGCATAGCCACTATTGCCAATATAAAATCGGCGGAAGCCGCCACAAAAGGAATTAAACCGTCATTTATGGCAGGATATCGCGGCGGTGCGGTTATGGGTATGGCGGTTGTAGGATCAAGCCTTTTCGGTATCTCATTGGTTCTTCTGCTTACCGGAAACACCACCGCTTTATTAGGCTTTTCGTTCGGTGCCAGTTCATTGGCCTTGTTTGCGAAAGCAGGCGGCGGTATCTTTACAAAGACTGCCGATGTAAGTGCGGATCTGGCCGGTAAGGTGGAAATGGGAATTCCCGAGGACGATCCCAGAAACCCTGCTGTTATAGCCGATAATGTCGGTGACAATGTCGGCGATGTTGCCGGTATGGGTGCAGACTTGTTTGACTCCAATGTTGCATCTATGGCGGCCGCTTTGGTTATGGCTGCATCCCTAAGCAACCCCGAAAAAAATATAGCCATGGTACTTTGTTATGCGGCTATCGGATTACTGGCTTCTATTATAGGTGTATTCACCGCCAATATGAAAGAAGGCGGAGATCCTACAAGAGCCCTTAATACAAATACTTATGTAACGACTGCCATCTATGGGGTATTAACAGCAATAGCCACATATGTATTTGACTTTAACTGGCGTATCTGGGCTGCCAGCGCTATAGGTTTATTGGTAGGTGTTATTATCGGTATCGCTACCGATTACTTTACCAATGACAATAAGAAACCGGTTCGTATGGTTGCTAAAGCCTGTGAATCCGGTCCTGCCTTTACTATAACATCCGGTGTTTCATATGGTTTGCTTAGTACGCTTCCTGCCATGGTAGGAATAGGAATATCCGCTCTGGCAGCATACAAGATTGTTGCTCCTATCGGAGCCGGAGGCAATGAAGTCGCATACGGAATGTTTGGTATTTCCATGGCAGCAGTAGGTATGCTTTCAATAGTAGGAATGATTATTTCCAACGACGCTTACGGCCCTATAGTCGATAATGCCCGCGGTCTGGTTGAAATGGGAGATCTCGGAGATAAAGCTTTGGAGATAACCGACTCCTTGGACAGCGCAGGCAATACGGTTAAAGCTATAACCAAAGGCTTTTCCATCGGTGCCGCAGGTCTTACCGTTATTGCCCTTCTGGGAGCTTTTATGACTGAAGTAAATGATGCAATTGTTGCAATGGGTTTAAATATAGAGAAAATAACAGGCTTTGACGTAACCAACCCTACGGTATTCTTCGGACTTTTGGTAGGAGCAGCTATTCCTCCCGTATTTTCTGCTATGCTGATGCTTGGCGTTGACCGTAATGCACAACGAATGCTTGCCGAAATCCACCGCCAGTTCAAAGAAATTGCAGGCCTTAAAGAAGGAGAACCGGGAGTAAAACCTGAATATGACAAATGTATCGAGATAGCTACATCCGGAGCATTAAAAGAACTTATTCCCGCAGGGCTGGTTGCCATATTTGCCACGTTAATTGTAGGATTTGTCGGTGGTGTTCATGCGGTCGGAGGTTTTATTACCGGAAATATAGTAAGCGGACTGATTTTTGCATTGTTTATGTCCAATGCAGGCGGTCTTTGGGATAATACAAAGAAATATATCGAAGCAGGCAACCATGGCGGAAAGAACTCCGAGGCTCATAAAGCGGGAGTTGTGGGTGATACAGTAGGAGATCCTTTTAAGGATACGGCCGGACCTTCCATTAATACTCAGATTACGGTTGTATCTCTGGTTGCATCCCTGGCAGCTACTTTATTTCTTGCATTGTCAATTTTCTGATATTTTATAAATACAGTCTATATTGCGATTAAAATAAACATTAAGTTTTTTATAACGTTATTATACGCAAGGACATAATAAATCGTGTAATTAATAAAATATGGAATACTGTAATAAATGCCGGCATGTATTTATGATGCCGGCATTTTTATGCAGTATGGGCAAGGCCGAAGAAAGCGAATCAATCGGCAGAACAAAAGTGACTTACAATTATACATGGTTACTGTTGACAATAATGGAAATATAAAGTATATTTTATTAAAAATTTACACAATAGGTATTATTTAAAAAAATGATATAAACATTATGACTTCGTCCGGCCGGATGGAGTTTTATTTTATAAAAACGGGGTGAAAAAATGAAATATGAAGAATTAACCGCCAAACCGGATGTTGGTGCAATCCAAAGCGAAATTCTTGATTTCTGGAAAAAAGAAAAGATATTTGAACAATCCGTAGAAGGTGAAGAAAAAGATGAAGTGGTTTTCTACGACGGGCCTCCGTTCCCGACCGGAAAACCTCATCACGGAACCGTATTGGTTTCCTTTATTAAGGATATGATCGCAAGATATTGGACAATGAAAGGCTATAAGGTTCCGAGAGTCTGGGGATGGGACTGCCATGGTCTGCCGATAGAAAATCAGGCGGAAGTCCTGATGGGAATAAAGGATAAGAGTGAAATAGAAAGAAGTATCGGAATTGACAAGTTTAATGAAAAATGTTTTGAAATAGTATCCCATAATAACGAAGCGTGGAAAGAATATGTAGAGCAGATGGCCCGTTGGGTTGATTACGACGGTGCCTACAAAACTATGAACACAGACTATATGGAAAGTGTAATGTGGGCTTTTAAAGAGTGCTATAATAAAGGCCTGATTTACAGGGACTACAGGGTTACTCCCTATTGCACCCACTGTGAGACATCCCTTTCTATATCAGATACCAGAGAATCTGATTCGACAAGATTAAGACAGGACAGATGGGTAATAGCAAGATTCAAAACACAGGAAATGATTGGTGAAAAAACAGTTTACTTGCTGGCGTGGACTACCACTCCATGGACTTTACCATCAAATCTGCTACTTGCAGTCGGTGAAGATTTGGACTATGCCTTTGTTGATGTCGGGGATGCGGTATATGTAGCTTGCAAGAACACCCTGAAGAACTACAGCAAAATTTTT
>CAZIHC010000290.1:0-3181 GCA_964538605.1 uncultured Herbinix sp.
ATCATCGCCTGCGGAAAGTGCAGCAACGCTGGCGAGCGGCTCCTTATTGGTAATCTTTGAGCTCATCTTAACGATAGCATCAACAGCCACATCAGTAGCCTTCTTCATACCCTTTCTTAAAATAATAGGGTTAGCACCGGCTGCCAGGTTCTTCATACCTTCTCTGATCATAGCCTGAGCTAGTACAGTAGCGGTTGTTGTACCGTCACCGGCAACATCGTTAGTCTTGGTAGCAACTTCTTTTAAGATTTGAGCACCCATATTTTCATACGGATCTTCCAGCTCAATTTCTTTTGCTATAGTAACACCGTCATTGGTGATTAACGGAGTACCGAAAGATTTATCTAAAACAACGTTTCTTCCCTTGGGACCCAATGTAACCTTAACGGTATTGGCTAACTTATTAACGCCGGCTTCAAGGGCTTTGCGCGCGTCATCACTGAATTTGATATCCTTTGCCATCTATTATCTCCTCCTTAATTGGTCTTCTATAATATGTCTTAATTTAAATAAGCCTTCTTCTATTCTATAATAATTAGTCTTCTACTTTCGCAACAATATCATTTTGTCTTACGATAATGTACTCTTCATTATCAAGTTTAACTTCTGTTCCGGCATACTTCGAATAAATTACTCTATCTCCTACTTTTACATTCATAACAACTTCTTTACCATCAACAATTCCGCCGGGACCTACAGCAATAACTTCTGCCTGCTGAGGTTTTTCTTTTGCTTTATCGGGCAGCACAATACCGGATTTTGTTGTCTCTTCTGCAACTATTGGCTTTAAAACTACCCTGTCTGCTAACGGTACAAGCTTCATATTATAATTCCTCCTTTAATTTTATGTTATTATGTACTTACCAATTTTCGTTAATTATTAGCACTCCTACCGATTGAGTGCTAACTGATAGATTATATATTATTAAATTTACTTTTAATATGCAACTTTATATCTTATAGAATAAGTTATCATTTTTGATATTTTCTTCAATTTACTCTTATTATCTCTTTTTTTCTCATTTTTTCTCATCATTTCTAATTCTATCTCATTTTTCCAAATATAGATTATATTGTAAAACCATTTTAACGGACAAAGTAATCATATGCAATATCAACATTTCAAAATTTCCGATACCTTTGTTGAGATATTTAAAATGTGTAATTTTTAAAGCCCCTATTGCATGGTTAAAGAGTTATTGCCTTTTATGACAATAACTCTTCATATTCCTTCCACATACTATTCTAGTATATTCCGAAATAGTAACCATATACCAATTAAATTACTTTCTATTATTTAATTTAATCCAAATTAATACCATTCGTTTTTTTAATGGCTCTCGGCAGGGCATCTTTTGAATTTTTCCATGGTTCATTGGCGTAACGGTAATCAAACTTATTGATAAACCATTCGAGATCGTCTCTGACTCTTTTCATATTATTAAGATAGAGTGAATTTAATAACTCTATGAACTCTTTTAGCTGACTGCCGCTTAAGTGTTTACTTGCTTCTTTATAGAGAATACTGTAATGCCGCGTGCAAAATCCCTGGCTTTCTCTGAACTTTATTCTGAATTCTTCTTCATGCTGATACAAATAAAATACAGTAGCGATATAGCGCTCAAATGTACTTTCTATTCTTGAACATATATAGCAGGTTTCATTTAGCTTGTCTATATAATCCACGACCGAAAAATTATCGCTTTGCTTTTTAAATAAAGAAGATACTGTAGTTTTTACACCGCCTGATGATAACTTTTCAACATCTTTAATTATCTTGTCCATATGGCTTTTTATAATCAGGGAAAGCCCAAGGCGGTTCTGATTTTTATACAACAGCTCTATATGTCTTTCACAAAAACCAAGCCTGGAGGTTTCTCCACGAACATCATCTTCCATATAGCTGGGTCCCATAGTAAAATCGATTGCTTTTTGTTCCAGTTCGTCAATCATATTACATAATGGGCATTCCCCGCCTTTATCAAACGCGTCATTTACCGGTATGGTATACAGCTTGTCTTTCAATTACATTCCCTCTTTTAACATTTCTTTAATTTCTCTTGCTTTATCTTTAATTCTTTCACTGGCCTCTTTGGAAATCAATATTTTTGAAATCCATCTTGAGCACTCATCATATTTGCCGACCTTTCTGGCCAGTTCAGCTACTAGCAAAGTAATAGTATTTACATCCATTCCACACATAGGAAATCCTTCCTTCATGTACGCTTCCGAAAACCCTTCATAAGCATTGCTTATAAATTCTTTTTCTTCCTGCAAAAGTTTTTCTACTATTTCTTTGTAATTTGGAGTATCTTCAGGAAGGTTCTCTCTTTTTCCTCTTATTAGCCAGGCTGTCTTAAGGCAGATATATGCTTTTTCAGATAGTTTAGCCTTTTTGACTATAGAATTTATTAATGCCATTTTATGTCTTGTAATTGCCGTATCATATGTATATATATTTCCGGTTTCCTCAACATGTTTATATTTTACCGAAATATTCTTTTTTATTAAGTCAGCCTGTGTCGCGGTTATATGATTGAAAAATCTGTTAAGTGCAGCATATCCGCAATTTGGACACAAAATAGCATCGTATTTAAGTGGATCTGCAAGCTGATATCTGGGTCTTAAATCCGTATCCAGGCTATGTAATTTAAGCTTTCCTACTTTAACGGTCTTGGCTTTAAAATCTTTATTGCATACAGGACATGTGTATGTTTTATCATAAATTATATCTTCTTCCGAAAATGAATTATGTGAGTTCTTTTTAGCATCATCATTTTCTGCCTTATCAGGCTCATCATATATATTGATATTTGACAAATTATTAAGTCCAAATTCTTCTAAACCGGAAAATAAATTTGACATAAATATTCCTCCATTTACCGATCATTTATGTTTTTCGTCTCTTTCTCCTATAATAAAATATTCCAAACTTCCTTTTCTTAATAATAATAGTATAATATGTATTATAATAGCACAATATCACTAAATATCAAAGTATAATTTTCTACTATACTGTATATCGGCATTTTATAGATTTTCTCCACCATTTGTATGAATATAAACGTGGTATTTTTAACATATATTTTGCATAGTCCGTGAAGTCTTTCAATTTGGGCATAAAAAAAAGGTTCTATAATAAATGTTGGGGTTTGTGAAACAGTTAGTTCACAACCCCATC
>CAZIHC010000291.1:0-3171 GCA_964538605.1 uncultured Herbinix sp.
TCTATGGGATTTCCGAAATATTTATTATAGTAATAATGAATTAATTTTACGGCAACTTCCGTATCGGTTCCGGAATAAAACTTATATCCTTTCTTTATAAGTTTTTCTTTAAGTTCCTGGTAGTTTTCTATAATTCCGTTATGTACCGCAACAACCGAAAAATCATCACTGTAATGAGGGTGGGCATTTACTTCAGAAGGTTCTCCGTGGGTTGCCCATCTTGTGTGTCCTATTCCGCAATTTCCTGAAAGTGAAATACCGCCGTTTGTCTTCTCAAAAAGTACTTTTAACCTTCCTTTAGCCTTAACAATTTCAAAAGATGAATCACCGTCACGAACAGCAATACCTGCTGAATCATATCCGCGATACTCCAGTCTGGTAAGCCCTTCAAGAATAATCGGGGCTGCCTGTCTGTCACCTATAAATCCTACTATTCCGCACATTAACATTTCCCCCTGCCCATATGATTTATATTTTCATTATACATATCTTATGTAGCATTCATTTATTATGTAACAAAATAAATCAATGAAGAGTTTCGCTTAGCGAAACTCCCGTCAAAATCGAAGTTACGTAAGCGAGATTTGAATTTTGTTAAATCATACAAATAAATAATACGAGTAAATCTTACAAATTTCCTTATTAATGAAATTAATTATAACAGAGAAGTTGGCTTATTTCTATAAAAAAATTTCATGTATAATAAATATGTAGAAATTGCATATTTAGCACTTTGAATTACTCAAAAGATATCAAATAATTTACAAACGCTTTCTTCGATATCCTCTGATTTCAAGCCGGAGTAGTTTATTATCAATGTGTTTTGTATGGCATTTTCACGGTTGTGATAATATTGGCTTAAGCAGGATATGTTTATTCCTTTTTTTGCGGCTTTTGCAATCAATTCTTCATCCGTATATATCGTATCCACCTGCAAAAGAAAATGAAGTCCCGCATTCTCTTCCATAATCCGGCCCTTTTTTTCTTTCAAGTGTTTCTTAATGTGCACCAGAATATCGTCTCTTATTTTTCTGTAATGGTTTCGCATCCTGTTTATGTGTTTTTCAAAATACCCCAACTCAATAAATTTAGCCAAAGTATACTGCTCAAAGTTTGACACGGTACAGGCATAAAAACTAAGTTCCCTGTTATACTGTTCCATCAAAGATTTCGGCAGCACCATATAACTTATACGGATAGTTGATGCCAAACTTTTTGAGAAAGTATTCATATATATAACCTTTTCCGATTTGTCTATGCTTTGAAGTGCCAGTATAGGTTTTCCAAGCAGCCTGAATTCACTGTCATAGTCATCTTCTATGATATATCTGTCTTTTGATTTTGATGCCCATTTCAAAAGTTCATACCTTCTGCTTACAGGAGTTACAAGCCCCGTAGGGAAATGATGGGATGGGGATATATGTACCACATCGGCATCTGACTTTTCCAGAGCTTCTATATTGATACCCTGCTCATCCAAAGGAATATAGGTGCATTTTACCCTGTTTGCCCCGTAAATTCTTGATATTTTACGGTATCCCGGATCTTCAACCGCATATATTTTGTCATGACCGAGAAGCTGGATAAGAAGACCATATAGATACTCGGTACCGGCACCGACAATTATTTGCTCCGGACCTGCATCTATGCCGCGAAACTGATACAGGTAATCTGCAATAGCACAGCGCAGCTCATATACTCCGGTGGACGGGGACTTGATCATTAGTTTTTCCTTATTTTCCGATAAGGTTTCCCGCATTAACCTGGTCCAGATAGTAAAGGGGAAATTTTCAGGAGCCGTATAGTTATTTACAAAATCGATATTAAAATCTCCGGCCATATCTGAGGCTGCATCCTTCTGAATTAGCCTGGAAGACGGTAAACCGGCTGATTTACTCTGACTATCAAAATCAGGCTTATATTTTTCCGATACTATGTTGCTGACATAGTAACCGCTTTTGGGAACGGAATATATATATCCCTCCGCCATCAGCTGACTGTATGCGTTCTCGACCGTAATTGTACTGATATTCAGGTGTTTTGCCAGAGCCCGTTTTGACGGAAGTTTCTCATTGGGAGTAAGTTTTCCCGTATTTATATCATGCTTTATTTGCTTATATAAAAATTCATATAAACTGTCACTGCCCCGGTTTTCAAAGGAATATGTTAACATTTTACCTCCATCTGGACATATTAATTTTCATCATTTTGAATATTTTATTATGGTCATATATCAGTATAATGACAAGCAAATAATTTGTAAAGGGGTATAAGTATGAAACGCATCTTAACTATCCAGGATATTTCTTGTGTGGGAAAATGTTCTCTTACCGTCGCTCTGCCTATTATCTCAGCCATGGGTGTTGAAACTGCCATTATACCAACAGCCGTCTTATCTACCCATACCATGTTCAAAAATTTTACTTTCCGGGATCTGACAGATGAAATAGTACCTATAACAAAGCATTGGAAAAGTGAAAATATCGGCTTTGACAGTATTTACACCGGTTATTTGGGTTCCATCGACCAGATTGAAATTATTGCAAATTTATTTGACGAATTTAGAACCGAAGACAACATAATTATTGTTGATCCCGTAATGGCAGACAACGGAAAATTATATCCTGCATTTGATGAAAATTTTGCTGCCAGAATGGCTACTCTATGCGCCAAAGCAGATATTATTCTTCCTAATATTACGGAAGCATCTTTCATGACCGGTATGGAATATAAAGAGAAATATAACGAAGAATATATAAAAGAAATGCTAATTAAACTGTCAAACCTGGGCGCTAAAATTTCTATTCTTACCGGAGTAAGTTTTAGGGAAGGCACTACCGGTGTAATGGGTTATGATATGGAAAAAGACGAATTCTACTACTATCCTCATAAGAGAATTGATGCCGTATACCATGGTACCGGCGACATCTTTGCCAGCACTTTCGTAGGAGCCATAGGTAACGGTCTTACTTGGAAAGAAGCAATACCTGTGGCTGCCGACTATACTGCCAAATGCATTGAACTTACGCTTTCAGACAAAAATGGCCGCTGGTATGGAGTAAACTTTGAAGAAGGCATCCCATATCTGCTTAAAAGAATCGGAAAATAACTTCTGATTTTATGAATAATTTAATTAATTAAATGACACTATAATAGTGTAATTTAATTCTG
>CAZIHC010000292.1:0-3154 GCA_964538605.1 uncultured Herbinix sp.
TATAATTATGTTAATAATATGAAACCAAGGAAGTATTTGTATCGTCTAAATTATGTAAGTACTGAGCCACTTTCAGTTAAGAAAGGAGAAGCGTATGGGAAAAAAACTTATTTCCTTAATCTTATGCGGGGTATTATTTACGGGTTTTTTGCCGGCCCATATTTTTGCGGAAGAATTAACCACTAAAGCAGTGCCGGCATTAACGGAAAATACGGTTTTACAAACCCCCGTCTCAGACAGTAAAAAAAACGAACCGTCGGACAGTTCCCTTGAAGCCGCTATTAAAGCTGTAAAATCAAAAATTCAGATTCCAAGTGAATATTCTGAGTTTAACTTCTATTACTACGGTTCCAATACCGGATCAAACACATACTGGAACTTAAACTGGACAAACCCCAAGAATTACAGTTACATCGAGATTAATTTGGATAAGGATAATAACATTATTTATTATTACAAGTATGACAGTTCAAAATCCGGCAAGAATATACCTGCCTATCTGAAAAATGAGCTTGAGAATAAGGCCAAAGACTTTATCCGTATGATTGCCTCTCAAATTTCATCAAAAATTGAATTAGTAAGCTCCGATTATAACGGTATATACAGCAATTCCTATACTTACAGGTTTCAAAGAAAAGAAAATGGTGTAGATTTCCCTGACAATACCGTAACCGTCAGTGTAGATGCTGCCACAGGTGAAATAAGGTCCGCCTCAATAAACTGGCTATATCAAGCCAAAATACCGTCATCATCTGCCAAGCTAACAAAAGAAGAAGCAGCTAAAATAATCGGTGAAAACCTTAATATGAAACTCAGCTACAAAGCAAATTATTACCGGATATTTGAAAACGGAAATTATAAAACCGTAAAAAAAGCATTCCTGGTTTATGAGCCTGATTTATCCTATATTTCAGTCGATGCGGTTACAAAAGAAGTATATCTTACCAGAAATGAATGGGTAGTCCTTGACTCCAATTTTTCAGGAAATACAACCGCCGCAAAGGAAAAATTTGACCAGGGCACTGCCGAAGGAAGCAGTATGTTGACAGAAGAAGAAATAGCCAAAATCCGCGAACTGGAAAGTCTTATTTCCAAGGAAAAGGCAATAGAAACCGTAACGAATAATCCCTATCTTTATATTGACAAAAACCTTATTGCCTACAATGCATCCTTAAGCAAGTCTTATAACAGTAATGACAAGAAGGCTTCTTATGTTTGGAATATAGAACTCAAAGATGAAAGGCCTATAGATTACGATAAACAGGATTATTATCGGGCCTATGCTTATGCCACCGTAGATGCCAAAACCGGAAAAATATTAAGCTTTAAAGCCAGTTTAAAAGACAATTATGACCATAAAACAGGTACATGGCGTAATGTTAATGTAAAATACGACAAAGAGTACGGAAAAAATATTTTTGAAAAATTCCTAAGCAGCCAGATTAAGGACCGTTTCAGTAAAACAAAACTGGTAGATCAAAGAAACGATTATATTGCTTATTATAGAAATAATAATGAACCGGTATACGGAGGTTATTATTATACTTATAACAGATTTAACGAAGATGTGGAATTCCCCTATAACGGCATATACGGGGCTGTAGACGGAGTGACGGGGAAGATATATTACTATTACAGCAATTGGGATGATGATATTATTTTTGAATCTCCCAAAAATGCCATGACTCCTAAGGAAGCGTTCGAACATTTTATAAGCAAGGACGGATTTAATCTTATATATGAGATAAATGTTATCAACAAGTATGATCCCAATTATAAATCCAAAGAGCGTTACTATGAATATTCTGAAAGCTACTTGGTAAATTATGAAGTGCGTATGGTATACCGTCCTGATATATACCCGGCATATATTTCGCCTTTTACAGGAGAGCAACTGGACTATAACGGAGAAGTTTATAAAGCTGCAAAACCTTACGTTTATGCCGATATTGACGATACAAAAGATAACCGGGAAATCCGTCTTCTTGCCGATATGAATATAGGCTTTGAAGGAGAATATTTTAATCCCGAAAAAGCTGTAACGGAAGAAGAAGTTAATATGTTGCTGGAGAACCTGGGGTACTATATTTATAATGACAATACTTCTAATTTTTCAAAGTTAATTACTCGGGAAGAATTGGCGTATATCTTTATCAAAAGACTTGGACTTGAGAAAGTATCAAAGTTATCCGGCATATATACTACGGGATATTATGATGAAAGCTTAATCAACAGCGATTATCTTGGTGCTGTTGCACTGGCAAAGGGATTAAAGATCTTTCCTGTAATCACCGATAATTTATTTAAGCCCAAAGAAAACATAAGCAGAAGAGAAGTTGTAAGCCTGATATTTAATTTTATTAATGCTGCTAACAACATAAATTATTAATTCTTACGTTAAATAAGCAAAATTAAAACAGGATGGATTGATTTTCAATTCATCTTGTTTTTTATTGCCTGTAGGAAAAGATAAATCAAATATACAGTTAAATTTCAAATGCCAAAACTTAATATGCAGACAACATAATTATTATATATCTGCATTAAACAGCGGTTTTGGTTGTCTGAGACAAAATAAAAAGACTGTCCGGTTAGATATGAGCCTTAGTCATATCGTCAGACAGCCTTTGATATATTTAGTGACATTTAGCCTAATTTATTTACAAGCTTAGAAATACGGGAAACTTTTCTTGCCGCTGTGTTCTTATGGATAACGCCCTTTGAGCAAGCCATATAAATCTCTTTAACAGCCAAAGGAAGTTGAGCCTGAGCTTTTTCTTTATCGCCTGCGGCAACAGCAGCTTCAACTTTTTTAATCATTGTCTTAACCTTGGACCTGATAGCCTTATTTCTAGCTGCTTTTTTAGCATTAACCAAAATCCTCTTTTTTGCAGATTTAATGTTAGCCAAGATTACACCTCCAAAATAAATTTATTTCTACAATCATAGTTCCAAGGACAACATTGAGAGAGTGAAATGCGAAACTTGGACAGGTAGATAACTTTTGTTTCATTAAATCGGACACGGACGTTCTAATGAAAACATACTATTATATAGTAGTATATCACTTTAATAATGTCAATACTTTAATTATATGAGGATAGCGTAACTTTACTGTAGGAAATAGATAGGCAGAGATCACCAAAGATGTGTT
>CAZIHC010000293.1:0-3115 GCA_964538605.1 uncultured Herbinix sp.
CATGTTATTCATATATTTGATGATGTGATTTTATCTCAGGGGGTAACGGTTGTGAACAGAAGAGCGGTCGGAACGGAATACGAAAAAAGAGCTGCCGACTATTTGGAAAAACAGGGTTATCAAATCCTTGCGAAAAATTACCGGTGCAGATTCGGAGAAATAGATTTAATAGGAAAGTCGGACGGTTATCTGTGCTTTATAGAGGTAAAATACCGATCGGACAGCGAACATGGATTTCCTTCTGAAGCGGTAGATAACCGAAAACGAAAAAGAATTGTCCGGACTGCCCTAATGTATATGCATTTTAACAATCTTCCCGAGGACACCCCCTGCCGTTTTGACATTGTAGAGATTTTAGACAACGATTTTTCGATAATCAAGAATGCTTTTGAAGGCATCTTGTAGACGGAGGTAATTGATGACTTTTAAAGACAGCAATAAAGCCAGACTTAACAGCTCAGGCAAAGCCCCATTTATAGAGTTTCCCGTACTTTCTGAAATACCTTTTATAACCCATGGATTTTCCACCAGGCTTGGCGGTGTAAGCACCGGAATGTTTTCTTCAATGAATCTGGGTTCCGGTTCCTTGCCATATCAGGACGACCCGGAAAATATTCACCAAAATTTTATCATAATAGCCGAAAGTATCGGTGTTGATCCCGAATCACTGGTTTTATCCGATCAGGTTCATAAGACAAATATCCGGATTGTAACCGATGAAGACCGGGGAAAAGGATTCTTGCGCCCCAGGGATTATGTAGAAATAGACGGACTTATTACTAATACGCCCAATATTACCCTGGTTACTAAATATGCCGATTGCGTACCCTTGTTTTTTGTAGATCCGGTAAAAAAAGCAATCGGTCTTTCTCATTCCGGCTGGAAAGGTACGGTCGGGCGTATCGGTCATAAAACCGTAGACAAGATGAAAGATACTTTTGGCAGTAAGGAAGAAGATATAGTAGCGGTTATCGGCCCTTCTATCTGTGTAAAATGTTACGAAGTGGGAGAAGAGGTAGCGAATGAGTTTCGCACAGTATTTTCTTTAAGTGAAGATAATACGGATATACTTTATAAAAACCAAAACGGCCGCTATCAGCTAAATCTTTGGGAAGCGAACCGCCGTGTTTTATTGGATGCGGGACTGTTGCCCGATAATATTCATGTATCGGAAGTTTGCACCGCCTGCAACAGCGATTTTTTCTTTTCCCACAGGAAAACAGGCGGTAAAAGGGGAAGTCTTGCGGCTTTTCTTGCGATAAACCGATAAAAGGTTCAGTAAAATGGTAATTTAAGTTCCTAAATAATAAGTTTATTGCTTGAGAACATTAAAAATTAAATTTTAAGGAAAATTGGTGTATTATATGAAAAATAAAGCACACATTATTAAAGAAGTGGAAACAGGCAGCATAGCCGAGGAACTGGGACTAGATCCAGGCGATGAGCTGATATCCATAAACGATACCGAAATTATAGATATATTCGACTATCAATATCTTATAAAAGATGAGTATCTGAACATACTCATAAGAAAACCCGACGGAGAAGAATGGGAACTGGAGATTGAAAAAGATTATGATGACGACTTGGGCATTGTCTTTGAAGAAGGCCTTATGGATTCTTACAGGTCCTGCAGGAACAAGTGCATCTTTTGCTTCATTGACCAGATGCCGCCCGGGATGAGGGAAACCTTATATTTTAAGGATGACGATGCCAGACTGTCTTTCCTTCAGGGAAATTATATTACATTAACCAACTTAAGTGACGAAGAAATCGACCGGATTATATTTTATAAACTTTCGCCCATCAATATTTCCGTTCATACCACCAACGAAGAATTAAGATGCAAAATGCTTAACAACCGTTTTGCCGGCAGTTCCCTTTCCAAAATGAAGCGACTAAAGGATGCCGGCATAACCATGAACGGACAGATTGTGCTTTGCAAGGGATGGAACGATAAAGAAGAACTCGAAAAAACCATTCATGACCTTTCGGCTTATATCCCGCAGATGCAAAGCCTTTCGGTAGTGCCGGTGGGTATAACAAAATTCAGGAAAAACTTAACTCCCCTTGAGAAATTCACAAAAGAAGAATCAATAGAAGTTATCGAAACCATACACCGCTGGCAGCAAATATTTCTTAAACATTACAATACGAGATTTGTTTATGCAGCGGACGAGTGGTATATCAGTGCCGGGCTTCCTATTCCGAAAGAAGAAGATTATGAGGGCTATCCCCAGATTGAAAACGGAGTAGGTATGCTAAGGTCCTTTACGGATGAGTTTTATAATTATCTTAAGGAGATTAAAGGGGACAATCGGTCAAAAGAACTTTCCGTTGCCACAGGGGTTTTGGCATCCCCTTATCTTGAGCGTATGGTTAAGGACCTTAAAGAAAAATTCCCGAATGTTAAGATTCATATTTATACCATAGAAAACGACTTTTTCGGCAAAGATATAACAGTAGCGGGCCTTTTAACAGGCGGTGATATTATCAGGCAGTTACAAGGGAAAAATCTGGGCCTGTCCTTGCTTTTGCCTGATGTTATCCTGCGGCACGGTGAAAACATACTGCTTGACGATATAACCACCGACGATATTGAAAGAGCTTTACAAACCAAAATCTCTATTGTACAATCAGATGGAAAGTCTTTCATAGATGCTATATTGAATGTTTAAAAATACTATATTTAAAACATTTTAATATTAATATTACCTTATCGGTAACATTTTAATTGATATAATTTAATGAGATATATCATCTTGCATCAGATGTTTGAAATCTGCTATCTTTGATAACATATTGAATAAAACTTACTTATAATAAAAAAGCACAACAGGAGTACGATTATGAGGAAACCAATAGTAGCTATAATCGGAAGACCTAACGTTGGAAAATCAACATTATTCAACGCCCTGGCGGGAGAGCGGATATCCATTGTCAAGGATTATCCCGGCGTTACCAGGGACAGGATTTATGCCGATGTTAAATGGTTGAATACACAATTTACACTTATAGATACCGGAGGAATTGAACCGGACACTAAAAACGAAATGTTTGCCCATATGCGTGAACAGGCCGAAATTGCCATAGAAACCGCGGACGTTATTATCTT
>CAZIHC010000294.1:0-3100 GCA_964538605.1 uncultured Herbinix sp.
TCGCTGGCGCTTCAGGGACAGAAGATTTATACTTTTGATGAGATAATCAGATATATTATCAAAACACATAAGGAGTATTTGTCAGAGCTTAAAGCCGTAAAGCAGGATATTATATATATAATAGAACTATGCAGTAAGGTGGTAGATGCTATTCTTACATTTTTGAAAATGGCTCTTGACTCAATCGAAAACGGCCATAGTCACAGTTTGCAGCTTTATAATGCAATGAAGTAAACTCTGTGAATTGAAACATTTTTATTCTAGATTGAAATTTTTAAGTGATCATTAGAGTTATGAGGATAATGAAAGCAAGGATACTGTTTGTATTTTGCAGTTTAGAATTATTTTTTATAGGGTTATTATATGGCTGAAAATAAAGTGTACATGTAAAGGAAGGCCGAAAGATATAGGCAAAAACCGCATATAATGATAAACACACATAGGATATCTATGCAGATATATAATTCTATGTGTGTTTATTTTATGCACATTTAATAAGTGTTTGCACTCGGATAACAATATGCCATTATTTATTATAATCTGAGTCCTGATTATTATGGTAAATTCGAAGAATTTTGGTAACTTCAGCAATGTATAATGTATGGTAATCTTTGTTCGGATACCAGGTGTTTACAAGTTTTTCATCCAGCAGATTGTCTGTATTCAGAGGCTGGCGGAATAATTTTTTGCAGATCAGGACAAGGTTGGCTTCATCAAAATAAGGAGTTCCCTCAAAATCGACCACAGTTAATCCCGATTTGGATATCTTATCTTCATCGCGGCCTGATACTGTTCCGAGGTAGTTAAGTACTTTTCTGTATTCTTTGTCAAAAAAGCTTAATGAAAAAGTATCTTCTCTGTCGACGAACTCTTTCGTATACCTTTGGGGCCTGATTACAACAAAGGCTACGTTTTTTCCGTACATAACACCCAATCCGCCCCAGGAGGCTGTCATCGTATTAACCTTTTCACTGTTACCGGCAGTTACAAGCATCCAGTCCTTGCCGATTAACTGGAAAGGGTTTTTACGAAACTGATCGGCTGTAATTATTTTATATTGATTCATTTTTTCATCCTCCCATGCCATATTTTCTCAGTTTTTTTTATTATATGATACCTTTGACTATTATGCAATGGCGGGTTCTTATGTATTTAACAAACATTTATACCCAGCATATATTAATTAATAAAGCTGAATTCATGGAGAGTAATAAATGATAATCCACGTTGTGGAGCAGGGGCAAACCTTAAGTTCTATAGCAGAGCAATACGGTGTCACGCCTGATCGGTTGATTATAGATAATGAGCTGCCTAATCCCGAGAATTTGGTAGTGGGGCAGAGTCTGATTGTAAGAATACCTACTTTGGAACATACGATTGTTCCCGGAGACACTCTTTCTTCAATTGCTCTGACATATAACACAACTGTCGATGATATTCTGAGAAATAACCCGTGGGTTGCGGTGCAGGCAGCCTTGATCCCGGGGCAAACATTGGTTATAACTTTTGAGGAAGAACCTAAACTTGGTAATATTTTAATAAACGGTTATGCGTATCCGTTTATTAACAGGGAAGTTCACAGAAAAACCTTGCCTTTCCTTACTTATCAGTCCTTATTTACGTATGGTTTCAGTCCCCAGGGAGATTTGGTCCCGATATCTGACGAAGCTTTAATCTCCGAAGGATACCTTTTCGGAGTTCCTCCTATTATGATGCTGGCCCCTATGACACCGGAGATGGAATTTAATTCCCAGATTGCCCATGATATGTTTGTTAATCCGGAAGGCCAGAACAGGTTAATAGAGAATATAATAGCTACCATGCAAGAAAAAGGTTATGTAGGACTTGATATAGATTTTGAATTTATTTTGCCTGAAGACAGGCAGTTGTTTATAGATTTTATCGCGAATGTAAAAAGCCGGCTGGAACCACTGGGATTTTTGACTTTGGTGGCATTGGCACCTAAGACTTCAGGCGAAATGACGGGGCTTTTGTATGAAGCCCACGATTATCCTGCTATCGGGGCAATAGCAGATCTTGTTCTTTTGATGACGTATGAGTGGGGGTATCTTTACGGCCCACCCATGGCAACGTCACCGCTAAATAATGTCCGCAGGGTTTTGGAGTACGGAGTATCTGTAATACCCAGAGAAAAAATTCTTATGGGAGTACCGAATTATGCCTATGACTGGGCCTTGCCTTTTGTGCAAGGAGAATCTATGGCGGAAGCCATAAGCAATCAGGAAGCCATAGCCAGGGCGGCACAGTATGGAGTTACCATACAGTTTGACGAAACCGCACAGGCTCCTTTCTATTTTTATACCGATGCACAAGGTGTGGAACACGTGGTATGGTTTGACGATGCAAGAAGCATGAATGCTAAACTTCGACTTATTCCTGAGTTTCAGATACGGGGAGCTGGGGTTTGGCAGATTATGAATTTCTTCCCGGCTTTATGGATGCTCGCGAACGGACTGTTTAATATAGAGATGGGATAATAGTTTCCCCTGGTAGTTTAAAAATTATTATAAACCACCTTTCTAATGAGAACTTATAATCTAATTCTCACCAAGAAGGTGGTTTTTATTATGCCTATCTGATATTTTTCCAAAATTATCTAGTCATTAAGTTTGCCTCAATTTGGTATATATTAATTGTGAATAAATTACATTATAAAGAAAGGATGGTTGGCGTGAAAAAATTCATATCATTCTTGCTCGTTTTTTCACTATTATTATCCACATCTATAGCATATGCAGAAGCTTACGGTGTGTACTACTACAAGGACAGTAAAGGTAATCCTCTGGGTTTCCGGGGTACCTCAGGGGTTTCCAAACTCACCTACTATATTGATTCGTCAGCAAGAACCTACAAATCACAAATTGAGAGCGCCATTCAGGAATGGGTTAAGGCTACTAGAAATAATTCATCAGCGGCAAGAGTGGGCATGACAGAAGCAAGTTCGGCTAGCAGTGCCAACATCGTTTTTATAGCAAAGTCTTCCTTCCCAAGTTATATTACGCCTAGTGATTCTCTTGGTTATACCGAATTCTATGATGGCTCTTACAGTGTAGGCAATGGCGTTTCTCCTCCAACAAGC
>CAZIHC010000295.1:0-3098 GCA_964538605.1 uncultured Herbinix sp.
ATAAAATATAAGACTAAAATATTTGTTGACTTAATTTGGTAAATAATTATAATTAACAATTATGGCATTTTGCTTCCATTATTTTGCAAAAAATATCATAAATAAATATCTGCCGATAATTTTACTCATTATTACGGAAAGGAAATGTCTATGCTGACTATATTGAGAAACTTAAAAAAATCTACCCTTGCAATTATCTTTGTTATCATTCTTTTAGTACTTCAGGCTTACTGCGACCTGTCTTTGCCGTCATATACTTCCGATATAGTAAATACCGGCATCTTACAGGGAGGTATTGACAGCCCCGTTCCCGAAGTTATAAGAGCTTCCGAGCTGGACGTATTATTGCTGTATACAACTCAAAGCGAGAAGGAAAGTATATTATCCCTTTATACCCTGCTGAATAAAGACACAATGAACCAAAAAGATCTGGAAAGCTATATCAAACAATACCCTTTGCTGGAACATGAAAACCTTTATTTATTAAACGGTAAATATGAAGAAAATTTCAAAGATCTGTTTAAAATGCTTATATTCATAAAATACGGCTTTGAAAACGTCCAAAACATACAAGGACAGGAAAACAGTATGATGTCAGGCTTGTTGCCTGAAAAGTATTCGGCGGTCAGTGCAGATATGAATCAAATTTTAAAAACCGTGACGGATGAAGCCAAAGAAGAAATGTTAAAACCTATCAAAGAAAAAATCAGCCAAATACCCGACACCCTCAAATCTCAGATTGCGGTTGCTTATGTCAGGGCAGAATATAAAGCAATAGGGATAGATGTAAGCAAAATACAGACCCAATATATTTTGATCGTGGGAAGCAAGATGCTGGGTCTTGCCCTGGCTGCCATGGCTGCAGCTATCCTTATAACTCTTGTGGCTTCAAAAATTGCGGCAAAATTAGGCCGGGATTTAAGAAACCAGGTGTTTTGCAAGGTCCTTTCATTTTCCCAGTCGGAAATGGACCATTTTTCTACCGCTTCCCTTATTACCAGAAGCACCAACGACATACAGCAAATTCAAATGATGGTTATACTAATGGTCCGTATTGTTGTATACTCTCCCATTTTGGCTGCCGGCGGTATACTAAAAATATTAAATACCAATACAACCATGACCTGGACCTTGGGTGTAGGCGTAGGTGCAGTCCTTGCTCTGGTATTGGTATTGATAATTATTGCAATGCCAAAATTTAAACTTATGCAAAAATTGATTGATAAAACCAACCTTGTTATGCGGGAAATATTGTCCGGCCTACCTGTTATCAGGGCTTTCAGTAATGAAAAGTATGAAAACGAACGCTTTGACGGAGTAAATAAAGACCTTACCAAATACAGCCTCTTTATCGGACGGGTTATGGCATTTTTAATGCCGTCCCTGATGCTGATTATGAATCTTGTATCCATTCTTATTATATGGATCGGTGCAGACCGTATAAATACTGGGACAATGCAGGTTGGAGACATAATGGCTTTTATTCAGTATACCATGCAGATAATCATGTCATTTTTGATGCTTACCATGATATCAATTATTCTTCCCAGAGCCAGTGTATCCGTAAGCCGTGTTAATGAAGTCCTAAAAGAAAAAGTCCAAATATCCGATCCTGAAAAGGAAGATAAGATGGATGATTCAAAAAGAGGCCAAATTGAATTTAAAAATGTTTATTTCCGTTATCCGGATGCCGAAGAATATGTGCTATCGGATATCAGCTTTACTGCAAAACCCGGTGAAGTCACCGCAATTATCGGAAGCACCGGAAGCGGTAAAAGTACATTAATAAATCTTATCCCCAGATTTTATGATGTTACTGAGGGACAAATACTGCTTAACGGAACCGATATAAGAAATATTTCTCAAAAAACTTTAAGAAAGCGGATAGGTTACGTCCCTCAAAAGGGAGTGCTGTTTTCAGGCACTATCAAATCAAATATTGCTTTCGGAGCACCCGATGCCGATGATGCGACGATTCAAAAGGCTGCAAGGATTGCCCAGGCCGAAGATTTCATACTGGAAAAACCCGAAGGCTATAATGAACCTATTGCCCAGGGAGGTACCAATGTATCCGGAGGCCAGAAGCAAAGATTATCCATAGCACGGGCTATTGCCAAAAACCCGGAGATATATATTTTTGACGACAGTTTTTCGGCCTTGGATTATAAAACGGACAGTAACCTGCGTAAAGCACTGAAAAAAGAGCTGACAAACAGTACTGTTCTAATAGTTGCCCAGAGAATCAGCACAATTGTTGATGCCGATCAAATTCTTGTTCTTGATAACGGAAAAATCGTCGGTAAGGGAACCCATAAAGAACTGCTGAAAAACTGTGACGTATATTATCAGATTGCATCTTCCCAGTTGTCAAAGGAGGAACTGGCTTATGAGTAAAAATACTATAAATGAAAAAAACGGCAATAAAACAGATACCGGCCGTCCATTTCAAGGGGGGCGAAAGGGCGGATTCGGGCCTCGTCCCGGTATGGGTGCTCCCGTTGAAAAAGCCAAAGACTTCAAAGGAACGGTAAAAAAACTAACCGGGCATCTATCCCGTTACAAATGGGCATTCATGATATCATTTATATTTGCCATCGGAAGTACCATCTTTTCAATCATAAGCCCTACAATACTTGGTAATGCCGTTACCGAAATTGTAAACGGCCTTATAGATAAGATAAGCGGTGGAAATGGAATTAACTTTACTGCCCTGGGAAGAATTATTTTATTGCTGATTGGCCTTTATGCCATATCTTCAGTTTTTTCCTTTGTCCAGGGACTTATTACTACGGAAATTGCCCAGCGGATTTCATATAAATTTCGCAAGGACATATCCGAAAAAATTCACCGTCTGCCTATGAACTATTTTGACAATATGACTCACGGTGAAATTCTTTCAAGAGTTACCAATGACGTGGATACCTTAAGCCAAAGCCTGAATCAGAGTCTTACGCAACTGATTACATCGGTTGTCAGCATAATCGGAATATTGATTATGATGATAAGAATAAGCCTTTCTCTGACTCTTCTTGCCTTACTTATTGTGCCTGTGTCCACACTCATAATGGGTATTGTGGTTAAAAAATCTCAAAAATATT
>CAZIHC010000296.1:0-3098 GCA_964538605.1 uncultured Herbinix sp.
ATTACATAAGAAGAAACGGAGTCAACAATGGACAATCAATCCGGAAAAAATATAGCATCTAAACTGGCTTTGTTCGGAGCTTCCGTTATTTGGGGAAGCTCCTTCCTTGTAGTCAAAAAATCTATGGACAGTATGCAGCCCCATACCTTGCTTGCCTTACGGTTTACCATAGGCAGTATACTGCTTTGCATTATTTTCATGAAACGGCTTAAGAATCTCAATAAAGAATATTTTTTAAAGGGTGGCATAATCGGTGTATTTTTATTTATAGCATATAGCCTGCAGACTATCGGAATTACCGATACAACCCCGGGGAAGAACGCGTTTCTTACAGCCATTTACTGTGTTATTGTTCCGTATCTATATTGGATAATTGAAAAAAAGAGGCCCGACAAATATAATATTTTTGCAGCTGTTCTTTGTCTAACCGGAATAGGCTTTGTATCGATAAATAATGATTTTAAAATCCGGTTTGGGGATGCATTTACCTTAATTAGCGGCTTTTTTTATGCGGCCCATATGGTGGCATTGAGTAAATTGACCAAAGACAAAGACCCTGTATTGTTAACTATAGTTCAGTTTGGTTATACTGCAGTTTTTTCATGGATTATAGCTTTAGTGTATGAAGATATCCCAAGATCATGGGAGCAAAACGTTTTCTTTGAAGTTTTTTATCTGGCCGTATTTGCCACCGCAGTCGCCTTATTGCTTCAGACTATAGGACAAAAATATACCAAACCTGCTCCGGCTTCCATTATATTAAGCCTGGAAGCGGTATTTGGAGTCCTGTTTTCTATAATTTTTTACAAGGAAGAAGTAACACTTAAATTAATTTTCGGATTTTTACTGATTTTTATTTCTGTCATAACATCAGAAACAAAATGGGCATTTTTAAAAAGAAATATAAATAAATGATTTTAGATATGGAAATACTAATAAATTTATAAAATGTAAAAAATCCACTTGACAAAAATATCAAGTGGGTTTATTATTATGTTAAAACATAGTATTTAAATATGTTTACTATGTGATTGTAATTACATATAATATTATATGTAATGTAATTTATATCTATTGTAAATAATAGAATGAAAAAATAATATATCAAAAATATAAAAGAAAGGAACAGTGCGTATGGCAAACATTAAAACTCAAATCACCCAGTTGGTCGGAAATACACCGCTTTTGGAATTAACCAATTATAACAAAAAACACGGGGTAAAAGGCAGAATTATAGGAAAGCTGGAGTACTATAATCCGGCAGGAAGCGTTAAGGACCGTATTGCAAAGAAGATGCTGGAAGAAGCTTTAAAATCCGGTCAAATCAATAAAGATACTGTAGTTATCGAGCCTACCAGCGGCAATACGGGAATAGGTCTTGCCAGCATTTGCGCAAGTTTAGGTCTCAGACTGATTATTACAATGCCCGATACTATGAGTATTGAAAGACGAAACCTCATGAAGGCATACGGAGCTGAACTTGTACTTACAGAAGGCGCCAAGGGTATGAGAGGTGCCATTGAAAAAGCCAAAGAACTTCATGAAAATACCCCTAACAGCTTTATACCTTCCCAATTTGAAAACCCCAACAATCCTAAAGTACATGAAGAAACTACCGGTGTTGAAATTTGGAATGATACGGACGGCCAGGTGGACATATTTGTTGCAGGTATCGGAACCGGCGGTACCATAACCGGAGCCGGCGCTTATTTAAAATCAAAGAATCCCAATATTAAGATAGTGGCTGTTGAGCCTGCGGATTCACCTGTATTGTCTGAAGGCAGGGCTGGTTCTCATAAGATTCAGGGTATCGGTGCCGGTTTTGTGCCTAAAATATTAAATACCAGCATATATGATGAAATTATTACAGTAAAGAACGAAGACGCGTTTGAAACATCCAGAAAACTGGCAAAATCCGACGGTGTACTGGTTGGTATATCTTCCGGAGCCGCTTTATGGGCAGCAACACAGGTTGCATTAAGGGACGAAAGCGAAGGAAAGAACATAGTAGTCATTCTGCCTGATACCGGAGAAAGATATCTGTCCACTCCTTTGTTCTCCGAGTAAATATATAATTTTAATTTATGCAAAAGGAGTTAAAGGTATTTATCCCATACCTTTAACTCTTTTTTATGACAAATAGCACTTTTTAAAATTTTATGTGTTAAAAGATATGGAAAATGTTATATTTAGTTTTTGAAGAGTTTAGGCTCATATGTGCTAACTATAATTTTATTAAACATATAATATAGGGATAAATTATATTTGGTGATATGCAATTTATGGCAACAATAATATTGGATGCAGGTCACGGCGGCAATGATCTCGGGGACGCTTACGGTAACAGATTTGAAAAGAATGATAATTTAAGGCTTACCCTGGCGGTAGGAGAAGAATTAGAAAAATACGGATATCAGGTTGAATATACAAGAATTACGGATATGTATCTTTCGCAATTTGACAGAGTAGATATAGCTAATAATTTCGGAGGAGATCTTCTTCTTACTATACACAGGGTAATAGGAGAACTGCCCTTATCCGAAGGCGGGCTTGGGTTTTACGTAAATGAACGGGGAGGTGTGGCTGAAGAAGCTGCGATAAATATAGCTGATGCCTTGTTTCCTTTGGGATTTTGCAATTACAGTATTGAAGTAAGAAGCGAACTTCCAATTCTAAGCAGTACTAATATGCCTGCACTTATGCTGGGAATAGGCTATATGAACTCTGAAGCCGATAACCTGTTTTTTGATAGCAGACTAAATGAAATAGCTGCAGCGATAGCATTAGGCATATATAATACCATACCGGTCGGAAATTTTAACAATTTAAGTTTACATGATAACAGATTTGATTTAAACGGTTATACAGATAATGATATGAATTATAACGTTTTATACGGGGTACAGGTAGGCCTCTTTTCGGAATATAACAATGCCGAAGCTTTGCGTGAAGAATTGCTTATCAAAGGATATGAAGCTTTTCTTGATTACAGGGAACCTTACTATAGGGTGATAGTAGGAGCTTATGATGATTTGGATGCTGTAGCACAACTGGAATTTCGCTTGAATTTAGAAGGATATGATACCCTTATTATCGAA
>CAZIHC010000297.1:0-3083 GCA_964538605.1 uncultured Herbinix sp.
TTCCTTAAATATTTCAATATCATGCTCACTTAAGTAAGTTGCATGAAACCCGGAACCGCCATAATCATATAATCCCAGAGCATCAAAAACTTCTGTTGGTGTCATTTTATACCGCTCTAAGCATTGCTCCACTTCTTCTTTTGTTTCAGAATTATGTACATGTACCGGTGCCTTGTACTTATGGGCCAATTCAGAAATCCTCTCCATCATTGACCAACTGGTTGTATATTCCGCATGAAAACCAAGCTGAAAAGACACCAAATCATTTTGGTTGTTATATTTATTATAATAGTATTCAAGAAGTTCTACGGATTCTTTAAAATTGTTAATTGCACCACAGAGCACAGTCCTAAATCCTGTATCTACCGCTGCATCTTTAATAGCTTCCTGTTCATAATACATATTAAAAGATGCAGTGATACCACTTGACAGATATTCCATATATGCAAGTTTTGTAAACCAATATACACTCTCGGCCGTTAATTTGCTTTCCAATTTGAAGATAACATTATTCAGCCACTGATCAAGCGGTAATCCGTCGGCATAAGAACGGGCAAAAACCATTGGACAATGGGCATGGGCATTCTTAAAACCGGGCATCACCAAATTCTTGTCTGCATTAATAACCAAATCGGCATCTGTTCTGCCTTTGTAATCTTTCGGATCACCAACATATATGATTCTGTCATCCTCAATATAGATATCACCATATATAATATCCGGCGATTTTTCCATAGACAATATTCTTGCGTCTTTAATACAGATTAGGATAATATCACCTCCCGTTTGCAAAATAATTAATAATGTCATTTATAACAATCTCAATTGTCGGGAAAACTTTACCGATAGTTTCATCAATTTCATATGCCGTAAGTTTTTTCTTTGCAATTCCGCTAGCATAATTTGTTACACAAGACAAGCAACAAACTGTCATTCCCGCATGCGACGCAGCTATCGCTTCACATGCGGTACTCATACCAACTATATCTGCTCCTAATATACGATAAGCGTTAATTTCTGCCGGTGTTTCAAAACTAGGGCCTGCGGTTTGAATGTAAACTCCTTCTTTTACTTCAATGCCTTTTTTCCGGCACCTTTGTATCAAATCCTTTCTTACACTCTCGGTATAGATATTTGTCGAATCCGGAAAACGTACTCCAAACTCAGGATCATTTTCTCCTCTCAGACAGTTCGGAACCAGACATGATATATGGTCTTTTACAAAGACCAAAGTCCCCGGATCATATTCTGGACTGATACCTCCTGAAGCATTTGTTAATATAACATTCTTAAGCCCCATTAGTCGAAAGACACGTATCGGATATATAATATCCGGCATATCATAACCCTCATAATAATGTATCCTTCCTTGCATAATCAAAACCTGATTTTCACAAGCCCTTCCCAGAATCAATTTTCCCTGATGCATATGATTTGTCGGAATTTTAAACCCAGGTATTTCACTATATGGTATCTCATAATCTATTTCTACTGAATTTACATAGTTTGCGAAACCCGACCCAAGAACAAGCAATGTATCAGGTATGTACGGAAATTTCTTTATAAGATATGTTACACTTGAATTATAATCCAATATAATTCCCTCCATAATTAACATGGTATTCCAGTTGATATACCGTTTGATCTTTGGTACCCCATAGTTGTATAAAGTCTTTCACAGATGATATATCAATACATACTCCCGTTTCTACCATCATTCCGTATACCGGCAGATTTTTTTCAATACACTTTATAAAAGCTTCATAAATTAACAACTCCCGTTTTTTCCCCGATGTATTTCTTGATTTAATGACTAGCTCCGAAATTACATCAAGAAATTCATCTTCCCAGATAACACAGTTCCAGGTATTATATGCACAGGGCTTTTTGGGCTTGTCCTGAATTCTTAGGATCTTACCGTCGTCGGATAACTGAACCGGCCCCAGGCGTTCCGGATGTTTCGTACTAAAAACGCCCAAAGTTAATACAGACTGCTTCATTCTGTGAAACTCCAATAAATCCATAATTACTTTTTCCGGTAATACAATTGTATCGGGAAAACGCATTACCACCGTATGTCCGTATAAAAAACTGCTGGCCTGATAAATTGCATACGGCACACCATATTCATCATTGTTCATGTTCTGGTAAACATAAGCCAATACCATCTGATGTTTCTGTGAGTATATATTTAAATATTTTATTAGTTCCGGTTTATTGTCGTTGACAGTACAGACTATACTGTTTACACCTGCTTTTTTCATTGTAAAAAGGGAGTTCTCAAAAAGTAAAAATGGCGAATCCATACCCGGCAGTTTAACGGGCAGAATTTCTTTTATAAGTAACTCACCATTCATACGAACACCACGGCCTGAAGCCGGTAAAAAACCTACTACTCTTTGCATTATCTGCCTCCATATAAATCAGAACCTATAAAAAACCGGAATTTACATTTAACATTGGTAGTTTGTTAAATAAATTTAATTTTTCTTATACTATTGAAACACACCAAATTACTCACTTGTTTTTTTGTTTAATACCAGCAAACAAGCAATTACAGCAATTATTAATACAGCCAGCATCGGAAGATAAAGAGTAAAATCAAATTTATTATCTGTCATAGCCCGGTATGCCCATGATGCGGGAAATATCTTCCCGGCATATCTTAAAACTTTTGGCAGCAAGTCCACAGGAAACATGATTCCTGAAAGCATTATAGATGGAAGGAAAATAATCTGGGAAACTAGCGTTAACTTTGAAACTTTTTTCATTACAACACCAAAGACACTTCCTATGCTTAATGTAGTAATAATAAAGATAGCCAGTGAGACTAAATAAACCGGCAAATTTTCCGGAATTTTAGCATCAAAAACAAATGGAGCAATAATTAGGATGATTGTACACATAATGAATAAATGAATAAACGCTGAAATATTATGAGTCAGCACGCCAAGGTATAACGGTATTCCGTTTGCTTTATATACTTTCTTTATATCACTGCTATATACTTCAATAAGGGCAGGAGGTAACCCAACCAATCCACCCATTGATACGCCAAAAATACACATTGACTGTATTAATGT
>CAZIHC010000298.1:0-3068 GCA_964538605.1 uncultured Herbinix sp.
AGATTCAGGGATATGGCATCTTTCATCGATAAATGAATACCTTTACTGTCGTAGCCAATATATAAAACATTAAGAACATTCTTTATTATTTCGCCGAATGCTAAAGTTACAATTGCCAGATAGTCTCCTCTTAACCTTAAAACAACCGTACCGATAAATATTCCAAAGAGTCCCGCTACGGCCGCCCCCAAAAGAATCGCCAGGGTAAAGCGGATAAAAGTATTTTCTATTGTGCTAATGGTGCATTTTGAGAAAATCGCCCCGGCAAAAGCACCCAAGCACATAAAACCGGCATGTCCTAGGCTTAATTGCCCCAGAATTCCAACGGTCAAATTTAAGGATACTGCCATAATAGCATAATAGCACATAGAAACGAGCAAATTTTGAAGAAGGTTTGACATATTGCCCGTTGCTATCAAAGCCTGACATATAATATATGCAATTAAAATCATACCAACGGTTATTATGGAAGAACGGGCAGATTTATTTATTTTCAGCATTTTTGATTTCATTGCACCCACCTACACTTTCTCTTGAATCTTTCTGCCTAGAATTCCGGTCGGCTTCACAAGAAGCACAACAATAAGTATCAGAAATACTATAGCATCTCCCTGCTGTGTGGAAATATAAGCGCGGCTTAATATTTCAATTACACCTAGCAAAATTCCGCCGATCATGGCTCCGGGAATGGAACCAATTCCTCCGAAGACTGCGGCAACAAATGCCTTTATACCCGGCATGGCCCCCGAGGTGGGTGAAAGATTGGGATATGCCGAAAACATCAGAGCACTTCCGATTGCAGCAATAGCAGATCCGATCGCAAACGTAATTGCTATGGTTTTATTTACGTTAACGCCCATAAGAACTGCTGCTTCTTTATCTTCCGATACCGCAATCATTCCGCGGCCGGTTTTTGATTTCTTTATAAAAAGATTAAGGCCAATCATGATTACGATACAAAGTGGGATTGTAACCAATGTTTCACCGGATATGCTAAGTTTGCCGTCTAATAAAGACAGTGCTTTAACCGGAATAACCGATGTAAAAGACTTTGCTTCGGCTCCGTATATAAGAAGTGCCAGATTTTGAAGAAGATAACTTACACCGATAGCGGTAATCAGAACTGCCAGTGAAGGGGCCTTTCTAAGGGGCTTATAAGCAATCCGTTCAATCGTTATTCCCAGTAAAGTACAAAATACCATAGCTGCCAATACGGATAGAACAGGATTTAGTCCCAAAGTACTCATAAGAGTAAATATTATAAAACCGCCTACCATGATTACATCGCCATGGGCAAAGTTTATCATTTTAGCAATTCCGTATACCATTGTATAGCCCAGAGCAATAATAGAATATACACTTCCCAGGCTTATTCCGTTTAACAAATGTGTTATAAAGTTCATCTTTACCCCCGTTAAGCATCCAAAACATGCATTATTTTAATTTTAGTTACAATATTTTAACATAGCAAAAATAATGTTACAACATATAAACATACCAAACCCATATATTGTTAATCAGGTCTATGAACACAAGAAACATACAGCAGGATTTTGCATCCGTCTGTATGTTTCCGTATCCATGATTGATTTAGATTTAATTTTGAATTATAGATTATTAATTAACAGAAACATATTTTCCGTTTTCAATAACCACTGCCATAGGCTGTTTGTTAACTTCACCGGATGCTGTCCAGGTCATGCCTGCACCGGTAAGACCGTCGAAAGTAATCTTTGTCATAGCTTCTTTTAAGCCTTCGCAAATTTCGGATACGCTCATATCAGGGGTAACACCGCTCTCTTCGATAGCAGCCTTGATAATATAGATAGCATCATAAGCGTCTGCCGCAAATTGGTTCGGTGTAACACCGTGTAATTCTTCAAACTTTTTAACAAAATTCTGTGTTTTTTCATCCTGAGCGTCGGCTGCAAACGGTGTCAGAAGCATAACGCCTTCTGCCAGAGAAGTGTCAAAGTTCTCAACTCCGAGAATTCCGTCCAGACCGTCGCATCCGAAGAAAAGAGGCTTATAGCCCATGGCATTTGCCTGGGTTAAAATCAAAGTAGCTTCTTCATAATAAATAGGAAGGAATACAAGTTCAGCACCTTCAGCCTTTGCTTTTTGCAACTGTACATTGAAATCGGATTTGCTGTCGGAAGTAAATGCTTCGGCTGCTACAATCTCAAAAGAATGATTCTTAGCTTCCTCAGCAAATTTTTCATAAATACCTGTGGAATAAACGTCGGAACTATTATAAATTACGGCTACCTTTGAAGCCAGATTATGTTCTGCAATGTACCTGGCGGATGCAATTCCCTGGTTAGGATCTGTAAAGCAAACCTGGAATGCGTTATCATACTGAACCACTTCAGGAGCTGAAGCAGAAGGAGTAAGCATGAACATATTGTCTACATTAGTTTCCTCTTTTACAGCATTGCTGGGGTTGGATGTAACGGTACCCATAAGAATCTGCATACCCCAATCTTTAAGGGTATTATAAGCATTAACGGCTTTCTCAGGGTCATGCTCATCGTCTTCAAATCTGAACTCTATAAGTGCCCCGTTAATTCCGCCTGCCTCATTTATCTCCTTAACTGCAATTTCTGCGGCGTTTTTGACATGTTGTCCGTAAACTGCAGCAGGACCGGTAATAGGCCCAATTCCTCCTATGTAGAATTTCTTGGCATCTGAATCATTTTGAGCATTATTCTCTGTTTGACCCTTATCCTGAGTTTCTCCCTTGTCCTGAGTCTGCTCACTTTGCTGCTTGCCACTATCGTTTGATCCTGATGTATTATCTTTTGTACCGCAAGCTGCCAAACCTACAATCACAATGCTTAATACCAACAAAAGACTTAACATTCTTTTTTTCATATAAATCCCTCCCACTAATATAAAGGTCTAGAATAATATGCCGCTTTAACGTATTAATTCGTTGACCTGTTAATTGTATAAATAAGACGTTCCCTATGATTTGACAGATTTTATCTGTCTTACATTTCGAACGTCTTTATTATAGACTCTATAATAACCTTGAATATTTGATTTGTCAACAAATATTTAGAATA
>CAZIHC010000299.1:0-3064 GCA_964538605.1 uncultured Herbinix sp.
ACTTAAAACATATACCTTGGCTGCAGGAATATCCTCAATTTCTTCCCATGCATCATCTATTTCCTTCCTGGCTTTGTCAAGTTCTTCTTTGGCATCAGCCAGGGATTTATCAGCCTCTTCCTTATTCTTCGCATATTCTTTAAGGCCTTTTTCATATTCGGCCTTGCCTTCCTTAAGGGCTTCCCATCCTTTATTTATGTCCGCCTTATTTTTGTCTATCTGCTCTTTGGCTTCATCAAGTCTTGCTTTTGCATCATCAAGCTGTGCTTTTGCGCTTTCAAATTCACTCTCTGCCTCTTTTTTATACCTGTCCAGTTCTTTCTGCCCTTCATCTATCTTTAAAAGATTAGCTTTAAGTTCTTCGTACCGGCTTAAAACACCGGTTGCCTCAATTTCTTCGGATGCAGCTTTCGCCTGATTTAGCCGGTTTAAAAGATCTGAATACTCCTCGCTTTCCCGGTCCTGAATCAGGGATAAGGAAGCTTCCATCATCCGGATGCTCTCAGAAAGCTTCGCATACTGTTCTAAAATGCCGCTTTCTTCTATTTGCTTAATGGCAGATACCACAGTTACCCGGTTATTATCAAGCTCTTCCTGACGGGATTTGAGCATGGACAAAGTATCCGCCTTCTTAGCTTCATAATCGGACAAAGCTTTCTCATACTCCCGCAGGGATTTTTCATAATCCTTTTCTCCCTCTGCAAGCTTTTTCTCGGCATCCTTAAGCTTTTCTTCCTGGGTATTTATTTCCTTCTCTGCATCCTGAAGCTTCTTAAAAGCCTTACTTAACTCATCTTCCGCCTCAGATTTTCTGCTTTCGTATTCCCGGTATGCATCCTCATACTCCTTCTGTGCCTTAAGAACTTCCCGTTTTGCCTCATCAACAATATCTTCATGACGAAGCCGCCCTCTGTCCTCCAGGGCTGCTTTTATTATATCTTCTTTTTTGGAAATGTAATCTTCATATTCTTTACTGTAAACTTCATGGTACTCATCAAACCAAACCAGGATTTCAGTATAGTAATCCGTCGAAAAACCTTCTTCAGGCAGATATACGAAGCCATAGACAGTTCCTCCGGCCAGATCTGTAATTCCACGGTCATAATTAAGATAATTCACGGAATCGGCAATACCTGTAACCGTATATTCCCTGAAAGCGAAGGAATCTATTGTTTTTTCGTCATTGGCGGAAGATACGCGTATCTTTGAACCTATGGCATCTTCGGAAAAATACCGGGCATCCAGAACACATTCGTCGGCTGCCTTGGCCGTCCTTCCTGCTTTGATGTTTATCTTATTTATATTTTCGGTTAACGAATGGGCTTTCAGAACGACTTCTTTATCCCCCATGGTTTCCGCGATAAAATCCATTGATATGGCTCCTTCTGCCCTAAGTCCCTCCTGTTTGTCAAAGTAAGCCACATCATCCTTTGTCAGGCCTAACGTGGAAATCAGCCTGAAATCATACATCCTGTTATTCTCAACGTAAGTATCCAGTGTCTTAACCATGGCCGTCTTAGTAATTCTAAGGCCGGAAAAGAAGCCTACCCCGAGGGCAATAATTGCCGTAATAGCCAGGTAACGTTCTAAAGTATGTTTTATTTCCCTAAGGTTGTTTTTTCGCCACGCAGTTTTTCGAATCATTACCATTCAATCTCCTCTATCGACAAAGCATTCTCGTTTTTCTTAACCGAAACTACCGTACCGCTTTTTAAATGGATAACCCTGTCCGCCATGGCTGTCAGGGCGGTATTGTGGGTAACGATAACTACCGGTATATTACTTTGTCGGCTTTGGTCCTGCAAAAGTTTGAGTATTTGTCTTCCGGTCTGATAATCCAATGCTCCTGTAGGCTCATCACAAAGCAGCAGTTTCGGTCTTTTTGCCAGTGCCCTGGCGATGGCTACCCGCTGCTGTTCTCCCCCGGAAAGCTGTGCGGGAAAATGATGCATTCTCTCTTTTAATCCCACGCTCTCCAAAACCTGTTCGGCAGGCAGGGGATTTTTAATCATCTGGGTTACAATTTCAATATTTTCAAGGGCTGTAAGATTTGGAATAAGGTTATAAAACTGAAATACAAAACCGATATCTTCCCGGCGGTATCTTGTTAATTCGTGTTTGCTTAAAGATGACACTTCCTTGTCTCCCAGTAAGACTTTACCGGAAGTCAAGGTATCCATCCCACCGAGAATATTAAGAAGCGTTGTCTTTCCGGCGCCGGATTGACCGACTATGACACATATTTCCCCTTCCTCTATCTCAAAAGACACATCATGCAGAGCATTCAGCTTAACATATCCCGATTGATATACCTTACTAACATTTTCAAATTTTACATATGAACTCACGCTGCCATCCTCCTTATGGTATGTTTTTCAGTTGCATTTAAGTTTATCACATGTAAGCGGATTATAATATTAAGATCTTATATAAATTCCTTAAATTTCAATAAATTTTTACCTGTACTAAGAAGCAGTTCATCATGATTTTTACCGCAAACCTTTTAAAAATATATAAAATAACATCTAAAGTATATAGGGCAACATTATTATATATATTTCAACAAATTTTGCCTGTATCGGTAATTATGTAACACAAATCTTGTACCCGGCATATTTTAATATATGGTAAATATAAAATATGGGAGGTGCATAATGTTAGCATTACAGCTTTTTCAATTTTTCCTTGCCCTTATTGTTCCGGGTCTGCTAGGTGCATTGTTCTTCAGCATATTTGCTCGGCTAACCAGTGAAATTGACTGGCGGGTTGCCCTTATACTTGATCTTTTTACCTTTACGACAATGATAACCGGCTTGTATTATCTGAAAGGCGTTTTAACTATCGATGATTTGCTCCACCAGTTCACATGCTTAAGCTTTACCAGAAAATATATCCTATTAAGCACTGCAATCAACATATTCTACGGTATCATTTCCGGTATTTTGCGAAGGATATTCTTCTGGATAAGAAGAAGGCCTTTCTTCTCAAATCTGTAAAAATATTAGGCTCAATCGAGTAGGAGGTAGCTGATTATTTCAGCTACCGACCTCTCACACCACCGTGC
>CAZIHC010000300.1:0-3026 GCA_964538605.1 uncultured Herbinix sp.
GCAAGCAGGCCTACATTAAGTGTTGAACAGATCGGGCAATTAATTTCATTTATAAAAAATATAAAGCCCGATACAATTTGCATGGTGGACAACTGTTACGGTGAATTTGTCCAAATTACGGAGCCGACAGATGTAGGCGCAGACCTTTGTGTAGGTTCTTTGATTAAAAATCCAGGCGGTGGACTTGCTCCCATAGGAGGTTATATTGTAGGAAAAGCCGAATATGTAGAAAATGCTTCTTACAGACTTACCGCCCCCGGGTTAGGAAAAGAAGTTGGAGCAACCCTTGGTCTAAACTCAAGTCTGTACCAAGGTCTGTTTCTTGCTCCACAGGTGGTATCGGGAGCCTTAAAAGGCGCTATTTTTGCCGCAAATTTGTATGAATATTTTGGATTTAAGGTTCATCCTAATGCCGTAGAAGACCGTTTTGATATTATCCAGGCTGTTACACTAAACAGTCCCGAAGCGGTTATAGCTTTTTGTGAGGGAATACAGGCAGCGGCTCCTGTGGACAGTTTTGCCGCCCCCGTACCCGGCCCCATGCCCGGCTACGACTGCGAAGTAATCATGGCAGCAGGAGCTTTTGTCCAAGGTTCTTCCATAGAACTTTCGGCTGATGCTCCCATTAGGCCACCGTATACTGTCTTCTTCCAGGGCGGTCTTACCTGGTATCATGCAAAATTCGGCATCTTGATGTCATTGCAAAAATTATACGAAAAAAATCTTATTCACCTTTAATCAAAATTATTAATTGATACGGCTTACAACCATACTTCCTGTATACAAAAATCTGTTCTTGTGATAAAATCATTTTAGTATGAACGTAAGGGAGTAATTTATATGGCAAGAACTTTGGGTAAAAACAGGTGGGCTTTATTTTTACTGCTTCTTGCAGGTATTGTAGCCGGAAGTTTTGTCGGCCACCTGGTAAGAAAAATAGATTTTTTGTCATGGTTGAATTACGGCTTCGATTTCTCTGTCGGTAATACTGAAGGAAATAACGTTGTTACCTTAAATTTGGGAGCCCTTATAATCCATTTTGGCCTCAGATTAAAAATTACCGTAGGAAGCATAATAGGTGCCGTTGCATCAATTTTTATATATAAAAAAATTTAAGTAACTGACTATACGCTTATTTATAGAAGGGAATTTATAGGAATTTCCTGTTTGTTAAAGAAACAGAATCTTTAACATATTTATCAGATTACACTGAATTTTATATACATAACATAGAAATTTCGTTTAAACTGTTTTTATTGATTGACATAAAGTACGGTTAATTATTACACTTATTTTTGCTTTAAATATTAAATGTTATATTCCTAATGATATCCGAATGGTTTCCTGGAGAGAGAAAACAAGGAGGATATCATGGACTGTAATCATTTAACGGTAAAAGAATTGCCGGTATCGGAACGCCCCTATGAGAAATGTGAAACATACGGGCCTCAATTTTTATCCGATGCCGAACTTTTGGCTGTAATTTTAAAAACCGGCAGCAAAGGGCTAAGAGCTATAGACCTGGCCGTAAATGTGCTTAATTATTCCAAAGCATATCCCGGACTTAAAGGTTTAAATTACTTGACCATGAAAGAACTTAAAAAAATCAGGGGTATCGGTAGAGTCAAAGCCATCCAGCTTCTTTGCCTGACTGAACTTACCAAGAGAATGTCAAGGGAGGTACACAAAGAAACCTTAAAATTTACAACTCCACAAAGCGTAGCCGAGTATTATATGCAGGATATGCGCCATCTAAAAAAGGAGCAGGTTCTGCTTCTTATGTTGGATTCAAAGAGCAAATTATTAAAGGACATGGTTATGTCCTCAGGTACGGTAAACTTATCAATTGTCCCGATAAGAGAAATTCTTATACAGGCATTGAAAGAAGAAGCTGTGAAAATTATTCTTGTTCATAATCATCCGAGCGGTGACCCTACCCCCAGTCCGGAAGATATCCGGGTAACAAAACGAATGAAAGAAGCTGGAGATTTAGTCGGTATATCGCTTATGGATCATATTATTATTGGCGATAATAAATATATCAGCTTAAAAGAGCAGGGATTTTTGTAATTCTTAACGACACCTAGGCATAAATGGAGGTACTTATACAATGGCACAAAGAACATATGGCATAGATTTCGGGACAAGTACTATAAAAATCAGCAGAAAAGGCCACGGAATAGTATTGGATGAGCGCAATATCATAGCAGTTGCCGACAAAAAAAGCATTATAGCTGCCGGGGATGAAGCTTATGATATGTACGAAAAAGCTCCTGCCAATATTTTGGTAACATATCCCGTAAGAAACGGTGTTATTGCCGACGTAGAAAATATGACGGCTCTTATAAATTATTTTATACGAAAAGTCAACGGTTCAAAAAGGCCCGGTACGGCCGATTATATAATAGCCACTCCAACAGATATTACGGAAGTTGAACGCCGGTCTTTTTATGAACTGATTGCTCATTCAGGTTTAAAATACAAACGGATCAAAATAGTCGAAAAACCGGTTGCCTGTGCATTAGGAGCCGGTCTTGAAATCACAACCGCCAGAGGTGTTATGGTTGTCGATATAGGAGCTGACACGACAGAAGTATCTATACTTTCATTGGGTGGCATAGTCTTAAGCAAATTAATTCCCGTCGGCGGTAACAAGCTGGACGAAGCCATAAAAGGTGTGGTTAAGAAAAAGCATAATCTCTATATCGGCGATAAAACTGCCGAATATGTCAAAAAAGCGCTAGCCAGTGCCCTGTCCGAAGTAAAAGCCAGTGTAAAAGTATACGGCCGCGCGGTCGTAAGCGGTCTGCCGGTTGAAATGGAAGTGGATTCAGAAACGGTTTATGAAGCAATTATAGAATACCTGTATAATATAATCGATGCAATCCGTATAATTTTGGAAAGGACACCGCCTGAAATATCTTCGGATATAATCGACAGCGGTATTTATATAACCGGGGGATCGGCAAAAATATTCGGTCTTGCCGATTTAGTCGCCAAAGAAACCGGTCTTAAGGTTAATATCT
>CAZIHC010000301.1:0-3009 GCA_964538605.1 uncultured Herbinix sp.
TAAATTATTATGAACAATGAAAAGAAAAAAGCAATGCTTGCTTTAAAAACGGCCAGAGGGCAAATAGATGCCATTATTAACATGATTGAAGAGGGAAGGTATTGTGTAGATGTTTCCAATCAGATTATAGCTACACAGGCTCTGCTTAAAAAAGCCAATATGCTTATATTAAAGCAGCATATGTACCATTGTGTAAAAGAAGCCTTTGAGAATAACAAGGGCAATGAAAAAATAGACGAGATTATAGATATATTATCAAAGATAATAGGAAAATAATTTAATAAAAGGAGGTTATGACATGGCATTAAAGTCGTTTAAGATAGATGGCATGACCTGTGCAGCCTGCGCCAGAGCTGTTGAAAGGGCCGTTAAGAAACTGGACGGAATAGTAAATGCCAATGTAAACCTGGCGACCGAGAAACTTACCGTAGAGTATGAAGAGGGCAAAGTTAGTGCCGACGCGATTCAGAATGCGGTTGAAAAAGCCGGCTATAAAGCGACTGCGGAAACGGCTACGAAAACGTTAAAAATAGAAGGTATGACCTGTGCAGCATGTGCAAAAGCTGTTGAAAGGGCCGTAAGGAAGCTGGACGGTATATCAGGTGCCGATGTAAATCTCGCTATAGAGAAACTTACCGTAACTTACGATTCAACTATAATAAGGGTGTCCGAAATCAAGAGGGCGGTAGAAAAGGCAGGATATAAGGCTGTTGACGAAGATATAACGGTAGATACCGATAAAGACAAGAAAGAAAAAGAAAAAAGAGTTTTATGGGTCAGGTTTATTATATCGGTTATATTTACTGTACCCCTTTTGTATATTTCCATGGGACATATGATAGGACTTCCTCTGCCTCAGTTTCTTGACCATATGATGCATCCGCTGGCTTTTGCTTTGGCTCAGTTGATACTTACACTTCCTGTGGTTGCTGTTGGATATAGGTACTATATAGTGGGATTAAAAACCCTTTTTAAGGGCAATCCGAATATGGATTCCTTAATTGCTATAGGTACCGGGGCTGCGGTTATATATGGGATATTTGCCGTTATTCAGATAATAAGGGGCAACCACAGTTATGCCATGGAATTATACTTCGAATCTGCTGCGGTTATTCTGACACTGATAACCCTCGGTAAATATTTTGAAACGGTATCCAAGGGAAAAACTTCGGAAGCAATAAAAAAGCTGATGGGCTTAACGCCAAAAACTGCCGTTATAATAAGAAATGATACCGAAGTTGAAATCCCCATAGATGAAGTTGAAGTCGGGGATATTATTGTGGTAAAACCCGGTGAAAGAGTGCCGGTGGACGGTATCGTAATAGACGGTATCACGTCCGTAGACGAATCCATGTTGACCGGAGAAAGCATTCCGGTAGAAAAGCAAGCGGGCGATACCGTTATCGGGGCCAGCATCAATAAGAACGGCAGCATACGGTATAAAGCAACCAGAGTAGGAAAAGATACGGTACTTTCACAGATAATTAAATTGGTTGAGGATGCCCAGGGTTCCAAAGCTCCCATTGCAAAACTGGCAGATATTATATCGGGTTATTTTGTACCCGTTGTTATAGGCTTGGCTCTTCTTTCGGGTTTGGGATGGTATTTTATCGGAGGAAAAAGCATCATATTTGCCTTAACGATTTTTATTTCGGTGCTGGTTATAGCCTGTCCCTGTGCCCTGGGGCTTGCGACTCCCACAGCCATTATGGTGGGAACCGGCAAAGGAGCGGAATACGGTGTGCTGATTAAAAGCGGGGAAGCACTGGAGATAGCTCACAAAGTAGATACCGTAGTGTTTGATAAGACCGGAACCATTACGGAAGGAAAGCCTAAAGTTACCGATGTCTTTACGGCCAATGGCATTACGGAGGAAGAACTTCTGATGCTTTCGGCGTCGGCGGAAAAAGGTTCGGAGCATCCTTTGGGCGAGGCTATCGTAAAGTATGCCGAAGATATGGGAATTAAGGTTAGGAACACCTCGGATTTTAAAGCCATACCCGGTCACGGTATTGAAGTAACCATAGACGGCAGGCAGGTGATTTTGGGAAACCGCAAACTCATGACAGACAGGGAAATATCCTTGGAAAATTGGGAAGAGTTATCAGACAGACTGGCAGACGAAGGGAAAACTCCCATGTATATTGCAGTTTCGGGAAACCTAGCCGGTATCATTGCCGTAGCCGATACTGTTAAAGACACAAGCAAAAAAGCCATTGAACAACTTCACAGGATGGGCATTAAGGTAGCCATGATAACGGGTGATAACAGAAAAACCGCCCAGGCAATAGCTAAACAGGTCGGTATAGACAGGGTATTATCGGAGGTGCTGCCTCAGGATAAAGCCGACGAAGTGAAAAAACTTCAATCGGAAGGAAGAAAAGTAGCTATGGTGGGAGACGGAATCAACGACGCCCCTGCTCTGGCCCAGGCTGATATCGGTATTGCCATAGGATCGGGTACGGATGTAGCAATGGAATCGGCGGATATCGTATTGATGAGAAGTGATTTAACGGATGTGCCGACGGCAATACAGCTTAGCAGAAGCACTATACGTAACATAAAAGAGAATTTATTCTGGGCATTTGCTTATAATACCATAGGAATTCCGGTTGCCATGGGTATTCTTCATATCTTTGGAGGGCCCTTATTAAATCCTATGATTGCCGGAGCAGCCATGAGTTTAAGCTCGGTATCGGTGGTAACCAATGCCCTGCGCTTAAGAAGATTTAAACCGGTCAAGGAATAATACCGCCTTTTATGTCGGTAATAACCGCCATACTATTATGAAATCAGATAGTAACTACGCATATGATAAAAGGTATAAGTTTTAATTGACAGTTCCTGCAGAGGGGACGACAGGCCATAGCAGTTAATAATGTCAACAGGCAGGCGCAGACAGAACGATAAATGACATTAAAAAGAGAATAAATTAGAAGAAAAAGAAAGGACACTAAAGGCTCTGTTAACTTAGTATGAAAGAAATGAGGCCTGAAAGGCTTCTGGTAA
>CAZIHC010000302.1:0-3000 GCA_964538605.1 uncultured Herbinix sp.
ATATAGGTCTTCTAAGATCAAGCATTTTGATAATACCTGCCGGACGAAGGTCAAAATGCTTCCTGACTATTTCAACCAATTTATCATCAGGCAATTTTGATGTACCGAAAGTATCAATCATTACCGAAGTAGGCTCAGCTACACCTATAGCATAGGAAAGCTGAACTTCACAACGTTTTGCCAGACCTGCGGCTACGATATTTTTTGCTACATAACGGGCAGCATATGCTGCGGAACGGTCTACTTTAGTTGCATCTTTACCGGAAAATGCTCCTCCGCCGTGCCTTGCATATCCACCGTAAGTATCAACTATAATTTTTCTTCCGGTAAGTCCGCTGTCACCGTGGGGCCCTCCTATAACAAATCTGCCGGTAGGATTTATATAAAATTTTGTTCTTTCATCCACAAGCTCTTTGGGAAGAACCTCGTCGAAAACATATTTCTTAATATCTTCCCTAAGCCTTTCCATCGTTACGTTTTCATCGTGCTGGGTAGATAAAACAACAGCATTAAGATGTACGGGTTTGTGGTTTTCATCGTATTCAACCGTTACCTGTGCTTTGCCATCCGGTCTCAAATAATCAAGAATTTTTTCCTTTCTGACCTGGGAAAGCCTGCGGGTTAATTTATGAGCCAGAGAAATGGCAAAAGGCATATACTCTTCGGTTTCATCGGTTGCATATCCGAACATCATGCCCTGATCCCCTGCTCCGATAGAAGAAAGTTCATGATCGTCAGCTTTATTTTCCCTGACTTCCAAAGACTTGTCCACTCCCATAGCGATATCCTGCGATTGCTCGTTAAGTGACACAATCACTCCGCAGGTATTGGCATCAAAGCCATATTCGGATCTGTCATAGCCGATTTCACAAATAGTGTCTCTTACTATTTTTTGAATGTCCACATAACCCTTTGTAGTAATCTCACCCATAACAAGAACCAGTCCGGTTGTTATGGCAGTTTCACAGGCAACCCTGCTCATAGGATCCTGCTTAAGAAGTTCGTCTAATATGGCATCTGATATTTGGTCGCAGATTTTATCCGGATGACCCTCGGTTACCGATTCAGAAGTAAATAATCTTTTCATAATATTCCTCCATTTTTAGTTTTTTAATTGAATATAATTAATTGTGAGTAAGAGGGTTTAACGGTTAACAGCAACAGATTTTGAATTATCTATTAAATAAAATTTATTTAATAAAACAGGTCCGCAACAAGCGGACCGGATAATACAAAACCAATCCCTCTTATTGTTCGATTTCTCGCTCCAGTTGGCACCTTCCATACCAATGGGGTTGCCGTGGCTTCATCGAGCCTTGTCTCTCCGCCACTCTGAATAAGAGAAATTATAACCATATTCAATTTACTGTACTTAAGATAATATAACGTTATGTTCATCTAGTCAAGTATTTTTTCGATTTTTTCCAAATTATATAAAATTTCTTCCATTTTAAGGATATAATATTTTTGATTTTTATCTGTTTTATGTCAAATTTATAGATTTGTAAGAAATATTGCCTATATTTTGTATAAATGATTGACATTTTAATACATACTTTATATACTTTTATTAAGTTAAGCGCATCCGGTTTTGATGTTAAATTTCTTATGTTTATAATATAAACCGAAAAGTTTATTATATAAACAGTAAGTTTTGCTCATCTAAACTATTTAGAAAGGAGCGCCAGTTCTACATATCAATGGCATGTGAATCTCTATGAGCACAGTAAAAATACTTACATCGCAAGCAGTTCCCGGCATGGTTGTTTCGGAAGATATATACACAAAAGATCTGCATCTAATAATTCCCAAAGGAACAGCTCTTACGGATAAAATTATTACACGGCTGAATTTCTATTCCATTACCGATTTTTATATTTATTCTGATGACAACCTGGTTAAAGTAGAAACTGATTATTTTGAAAATACCTTTTACACAGAGCTAAAAAAAAGCGAGGCTTTTAACCGTTTCTATCAGGCTTATCATAACAGTGCCAACCGTATAAAAGATTCCATGGACAGCATTATGAATAATCATAATGATTTTGATGCAGATAAATTATTATCCGAAGTCCGAAGCATATTATACCAATGCAGCACCAATATAGAGCTTTTTCATATGCTCCATTGTATGAGAGAATATGACGACACCACTTATATTCATAGTTTAAACGTTTCATTGATTTGCAATATAATTGGCAAATGGCTTAATTTCTCCACAAAGGATCTTGAAGCTATTACCCTTGCCGGTTTGCTTCATGATCTTGGGAAACTTTTTATACCAAACGAAATAATTACGAAACCCAGTAAGCTAACGAACTATGAATTCTCCATGATAAAGACCCATACAATCCGAGGGTATCAGATATTAAAAAATAAAAATATAGACGAAAGAATTAAAAATGTCACCCTAATGCACCATGAAAGATGTGACGGGAGCGGATATCCCAACGGTTTATTAAGTCACGAGATAGATCCCTTTGCCAAGTTGGTAGCCATTGCCGATGTATATGATGCCATGACCAGCGCACGGGTTTACAGAGGTCCTTTATGTCCTTTCGAAGTAATAAGCCTCTTTGAAACAGAAGGCTATTTAAAATATGATACAAAATATATCTTAACCTTCCTGGAAGGAGTCGTACAGACTTACATTAATAATACGGTACGACTGAACAACAAAATGGAAGGGCAAATAGTATTTATCAATAAATTTGATCTTTCAAGACCGGTAATTTTATGTAACGGCCATTTCATTGATTTGTCAAAGCACCGGGATTTATATATAGAAGCATTGATTTGATTTTTCCTTACCGCCCGCAAGTCTGCCCTGTTAACGAAAACAATAGCAGTGCTTCTTTGACAAATACTTCTTCCTTAAATGTACATATATACATTGTTCTGATATAAGTTAAGAAAGTACGGCTTACTTGCCGTACTTTCTTTTATTTATTTTGGTTCTATAATAAATGTTGGGGTTTGTGAAACAGTTAGTTCACAACC
>CAZIHC010000303.1:0-2987 GCA_964538605.1 uncultured Herbinix sp.
TAAAACAGGGTTCTGTAAGATTTTGTAAGGCAATTAAACTTGCAATTTAAATAAGGCCAATTATTAAAATCTTTTATTGACTTATTTAGGCAAATAAATTATAATGTTAAAACATATCAGCATGGCAGCGAATTATCACATCACCGTATGAAAGTATATTGTAAAGGTTGGAGTTGCTTATGAAGGACAAATTGCTACATACCCCTGAAGGTGTTAGGGACATATATGGTACGGAATGTGCCGTAAAGCTTCTGATACAGGAAAAATTACATCAGGTTCTTAAACTTTACGGATTCAGGGATATTCAAACGCCAAGCTTTGAATTTTTTGATATCTTCAACCATGAACGGGGAACCGTTTCTTCAAAAGATATGTATAAATTATTTGACAAGGAAGGAAATACCCTGGTGCTTCGTCCCGATATTACCCCTTCCGTTGCAAGATGTGTAGCCAAATATTATAAAGACGAAGAACTGCCTGTCCGTTTATGTTATATAGGCAATACATATATCAATAATACCGCATACCAGGGCAAGTTGAAAGAAGTAACCCAACTGGGGGCTGAGCTTTTTAACGATGACAGTATCGATGCGGATGCGGAAATGCTGGCTCTTACCGTTGAATGCCTTCTTGAAGCAGGTTTAAAAGAATTTCAGCTGGAAATCGGAAACGCCGATTTTTTCCGTTCCCTTATTGAAGAAGCAGGCCTTAAGAATAATGATGATATCATAAGCTTTCGTACCTTAATTGAAAATAAGAATATGTTCGGTATCGAAGAAACAGTCCAAAGTAAGATCATAAACGGGGATCTTAAGGAAATCTTTTTAAAACTTCCGGAGTTATTCGGTTCTTCTGAAATATTGGACTTCGCAAAAAAATTAACCAAAAATCCCAGGGCTTTAAAAGCTGTTGAAAGACTGGAAAAACTTTATGAAATAATGACCCTTTACGGTTTTGAAAAGTATATATCATTTGATCTGGGTATGACCGGCAAATTCGATTATTACACCGGCATTATTTTTAAAGCTTATACGTATAAAACCGGAGAACCGATTGTAACCGGAGGCCGGTATGATAAGCTTGTCGGCCAATTCGGCAAGGATTGTCCCGCTATCGGCCTTGCCATTGTAATTGACAGTTTGATGCTGGCCTTGTCAAGACAGAATTTACTGCCGCAGATTGATTCGTCCGATACTTTGGTAATATATAAATCCGAATATAAAAATATGGCCATTTCTCTGGCAAATTACTTCAGGAAAGACGGCATCAATATTATTCTACAATTGTCGAAAGATAATATGGATTTGGAAGATTACCTGGCATATATGAAAAGGATGAATATCGGCGGCTTATTGTATATAGATAATGATACCGAAATTTCAGTTATGGATGCTTCCGAGGGGAGTATAAAAAAAGTAGCTGTAAAAGAACTTATGCAAGGCTGACTTCAATTTGTTTAAGCCTTTTACGTATATTCTGAAAGGAAGATAAGGATGAGATATATTACTATTGCACTGGCAAAAGGAAGGCTCGCTGCCGACACGTTGGACCTGTTGGAGCAAATAGGCATATCATGTGACGAAATAAGAGACAAATCATCCCGTAAACTTATTTTTGAAAATAAGGAACTTAAGCTGAAATTTTTTCTAGCCAAGGCAAGCGACATACCTACATACGTCGAATATGGTGCGGCAGACATAGGATTTGTCGGAAAAGATACCATACTTGAAGAAGGCAGGAAAATGTATGAAGTTTTGGATCTGGGGCTTGGCAAATGTAAAATGTGTGTCGCAGGCCCTGAATCTGCCGAAAAGCTTCTTCAACACGGCGAACTTATAAGAGTCGCAACCAAGTATCCCAATATAGCCAAAGATTACTTTTATAATAAAAAACATCAGACAGTAGAAATTATTAAACTGAACGGTTCTATAGAACTGGCCCCGATCCTTGGTCTTTCCGAAGTTATAGTGGATATTGTGGAAACAGGCAAAACTTTAAAAGAAAACGGCCTGGTGGTTCTCGAAGATATATGTGACATATCCGCAAGAATGGTAGTTAACGAAGTCAGCATGAAAATGGAACATGAGAGAATCTCTGCAATAATAAAAGATTTAAAAGAATATCTGAATAATAAAAAGAACGTGATCGTAAAGGGGGATTAATATGCGGATTATTGAACTAAACGAAACAAGCAGGAAAAAAATACTTGAAAATTTACTAAAAAGAAGCCCTCATCAGTACGAAACCTATAACGAAACGGTAGCCCAAATAATTAATGATGTAAGAAACAATGGTGATGAGGCTTTATTTTTATATACTAAAAAATTTGATAAGGTAGATATAAACGCAAATAATATAAAAGTTACGGAAGAAGAAACGGAATATGCATATAATCAGGTAGACCCCAAACTGATTGATATTATAAGAAAAGCCAAAACCAATATAGAAGAATTTCATATAAAACAGAAGCAGAACAGTTGGATAGATGCTTCAAAAGAAGGCATTATTCTCGGTCAGAAAATTACACCTATTGAAAAAGTGGGAGTATATGTCCCCGGCGGTAAGGCCGCCTATCCTTCAACGGTACTTATGGACATTATACCTGCAAAAGTTGCGGGAGTAAAAAGGATTGTTATGGTGACTCCTCCCGACAAGGACGGACGGGTTAATCCGGGAACTTTGGTGGCTGCAAAAGAAGCCGGAGTTACGGAAATCTATAAAGTGGGAGGAGCCCAGGCTATTGCGGCATTGGCATTCGGTACCGAAAGTATACCTAAGGTAGACAAAATTGTAGGCCCGGGTAATATATATGTTGCCCTGGCCAAAAAAGCTGTTTACGGCTATGTCAGCATTGATTCCATTGCAGGTCCCAGCGAAATTCTGGTTCTGGCAGATGAAACCGCCAATCCCAGATATGTGGCGGCTGACCTTTTATCACAGGCGGAACATGATGAACTGGCTTCATCAATTCTGGTTACAACGAGCAG
>CAZIHC010000304.1:0-2978 GCA_964538605.1 uncultured Herbinix sp.
TAACCTGGCGAGGCAGAAAAATCAGCTTGAAACATTGAAAAAACAGTATGAAGCAGGACTAATTCCCGTATCTGTAATTGAGCAGATGGAACTGGCCATAGATCAGCTGGAATTTGCCGTTAACATAAACTATATCAGTTTACTTAACAGGAAGGATCAGTTTCTCCGTGCCGTTTCAGTTGGTCCGGGATTAAGCGAATGAAAGGAGAGATGGTAGTGAAAAGATTTTTTATTCTGACCCTGTGTGTTGTTATTATTACAGGTGTATTTGCGGTAGCTGAAGAAAACATCGTTAAATTTACATACAAATCAGCCCTTGAGACTGCAGTGGAAAACTCGGTTCAGCCCGAACTGGACGATTACAATATAAAAGCCAAGGAAAGTGCACTGGAAAAGGCAAAGGAAGAGGCAATCAAGGGTTTTCTGGGCGGAACGCCTCAGGAAGTTGTGGAAAGAAGAATTGTAAAGGAAGTTGCACCATTTGAAGCCGAGACAGATCTTGAAGTTGCCAGGAGACAGAAGGAAGATAATATCAGGCAGATCAGGGCTGATGTTTACCAGCAGATGATGAGGGTTCTGCTCAGCAGGGGAAATATTGAAATTAAAAAGAAAAGAATTGAGCTTCTCGAAGAAAAGTACCAGATTGATTTGAAACGTTATGGGGAAGGACTTGTCTCAGAGGCTGAAATAACCGATCAGGAACTGGCTTTATCGGTGGAAAGGCTTGAACTGAAAAACATGGAAACAGCCCTGGCTCTGGACATTCTTAACATCAAGCAGAAACTTCACGTTGATTTGAGCGATGAATATAAAATAGAATTTGAAGAAAGCCTGCAGAAGGTTATAACGCCGTATGTGTGGAGCACTTTTGATATTGACAGTGCCGTATCAGAGGCAAGAGAAAGAAATACCCTGGTATATCAGAAAAGAATGGCCCTGGAAGCGGCAGAAAAGAAAATGGAAATTACAAAACAGCATTTAAAACCCGGCCACGATTACTATGACAAGATGGAATATGAGCTGGAAAAGGCGAGAAAGGAACTGTATGATGCTGAGACAGATCTTGAAGTATCCATCAGAAATGCATATAACGAACTTATGACAGCTGCAGATACACTGGATTTGGCATTAAAGCGGGAAGAACTGGAAAAAAGCAGACTGGACACACTGAAAGTTAAATACGACGCAGGCGTAATAAGCCGAAGGGATATGATAGACAGTGAACTTTCACTGCTCGACAGAAAAAAGGCGACACTTGAAGCAATATGTGATTTCAATATAAAAAATGATGAACTCAGAAGTCTGATTGAATTCGAATAATGCATTTATTTTGTCGGAATACTATATATGTTGAATTTTTATTCAACATATATAGTATTTTTTTGTCCTTTGATCGGACAAAAGCATAAGGAGGGTAATTATGTCTGTTACAGTAGTAGGCATATTTGACAGGGTGGAGTACGCGGAAAGGGCTGCAAGAGAAATAAAAGAGCGAGGACTCAGAACTGATGATATTTCAATAATGGTAAAAAACCGTGATGAAGGCGGAGAACGCAAAGGGGAAGGATTAACCAACGACAATATTTCAAATGGAGCCGTAACAGGAGGTATAATCGGCGGACTTGCAGGTCTTCTTCTTGGTGCAGGTATGGTAGCAATACCCGGGCTGGGTATTATTGCTGCAGCAGGCCCGATAACCGGTCTTATAGGCGGTGCGGCCACGGGCGGAATTATCGGCGGGCTTATTGATTTGGGTATTCCCGAGCAGGAGAGCAGAAAATATGAAAACGACATAAGGGAAGGAAAAGTTGTCTTTACGATGAGAACAGATGAGGACAAAGTGGAAGAAATTCGCAGCATTTTGCATGCAAACGGCGCTGAACGGGTAAACACCCACTGAGTTGTTTTTACAGGACAGATTATCTCTGTCCTGTAAGGTACATACACCGATTCTGTTTTTGAAGCAAATCGAAAAATTAACAGTTTCCCACACGAAAACATAAAAATGTGCATAACTTATCCACAGGCAGGAAAGTAAACAGTTATAGTTACTCACAAAGTTATACACATTGTACAGCTTTTTTGAGTAAAATGTGAATAACTGCTGTGTATTTGTGGATTATTACCGGCACTGTTGCCGTCCATGTCTTTTATTTTGTTTTATCTATATTTGTCGAGGGTAAAAAATAAGTAAGCAGATACTGTTAAATATCCGGTATTAAATGTATAATATTGGATATAGAAATTTTTTGGGACCCGAAAGGAGTATGGGATATGAAGTTTATCGTAAACGGCAAAAACATGGAAGTATCAGACGCTTTAAAGGAAAGGGCAATTAGAAAACTGGGCAAAATTGAAAAGTTTTTCAAATCTGATGCTGAATGCAATGTCACATTCAAAGTTGAAAAAAACCGTCATATCTGCGAAGTTACCATTTTTTCAAAAGATCTTTTCATCAGGGCTGAAGAAACTACAAACGACATGTATGTTTCAATTGACATGGTAATAGATAAACTGGAACGCCAAATCAGAAAAAATAAGACAAAGCTTGGCAAGAGAATCCGGCAGGAAAGTGTTGTTCCGGATAATTTTGATATAAAGGAAGAAATAGAAGAAGAACAGAACTTTAAAGTCGTTAAAAGCAAGCGGTTTGCGATAAAACCAATGGATGTAGAGGAAGCCATTCTTCAGATGAATCTTTTGGGTCACAGCTTCTTTGTATTCAAAAATGCTGAAACCGAAGAAGTAAACGTGGTATACAAACGCAAGGACGGAAATTACGGATTGATTGAGCCCGAGTTTTAATAATAAAATTAATTTTAAAAATATTATTAAAGGGTAGTAAAAAACTTATATTGTGGTAAAATATAAGTAAGGAAAATGAATGGAACGGTTTTGGTTTTGCTTGTATTTTGTTGAAACCTCCTGAAAAAGGAGCTGAATATATTGCTGCTGCAGGTATTACATCGGATGCTGCA